>JAKAYH010000196.1 GCA_021826835.1 Thermoplasmata archaeon
CCTCGGGTTCAAATCCCGACCGGTCCATAATCTATGAATCCGTATTTCAAACAGAGTTGACGTATAGCATTTGATTAAGTTGAAACATTGTCGCTCATTATCCAAGAATCCCTCTCGAAATGAAGTAAAACGGAATCCTTATATTCGTAGAACGAAATACACTGAAAAGGGTAAGAAATTTTATGGAAATTCGCAAAAGAGGGATTCGTACTTATGAATTATCAATTGAGGGAAAGAAAATTAACACCCCAGCTTTTATTCCTTCAGTGTCTTCCACTGTAGCATATATTTCGCCTTATGAGGCTCTGGACATACTTATGCAGAAGAATTCTAACTCTTTTCTATTTTCTGCGTTTGACTATCATTATGAAACAAATATCGAAAACAGAAAAAAGCTAAAATATATTTTAGAGACAGCGAGCAAGAGGGGTACAATCGTATTCCTTGATAGCGGAGGATTTGAAGCACTATACTCAAAAAAAGAGTGGAGCTTCAAAGAGTTTCTAGAAACTGTGGAACAAATTGATGCGGATGCGTACTTCTCCTATGATAATTTCACTGAAGATGATGTTGCGAAAAAGAATCTTATTGACACGATGGCTGAAAATTCAGTAATAACCATGGCTGCGCAAAACTCAGGAATAACAATTCCTATACTGCATTTATCCTCTTCTCCTTGGAATCAAATCATTCCGAAAGTGGTACAATACTTACATCCGCAGATACTAGCAATCCCTGAGAAAGAGTTGGGCATCGACCTAGAGGAAAGAGCAAAACAAATTAAGGAAATCAGAACCATGCTTGACCGAGAGCACAGTTATATCCCACTTCACATCTTGGGCGTTGGCAAACCTATACCAATTCTCACCTACTCCATAGCAGGTGCCGACTTATTCGATGGACTTAGTTGGTTGACTAATGTCATAAATCCCAAAGATCTAAGTACTATTGAGGTAGAAATGTCCAATTTTTCTCCGATTCAATGCAACTGTAACGCTTGTTTATCCAAAGCAAAATACCCTAATAGTTGGAAATTTAAACATAACTTGGATTTTCTCTCAAACTTTACTTCAGAAATAAGATCAAAAATGGAAGAAGGTAAGATTATCGAAATCTTTGAAACATACGGACTTAGCCGCGAATTATTGGAGGTTTTAATAGAGAAATGATTTCGATATTATATCACATTTTATCAACTGGAGAAATTGCAATTAGATCTGAAATGACTAATTTTGTCAATAAAGAAAGATTTTTTAGGAGAACTGTGAAGTGTCTAATATAGTGTCCCTTATGTCGGGCGGTGTCGATTCATCGCTGATGGTTAAAATACTAAAAGATGAGGGAATAAATCAGAACATGTTGTATGTCGATCTAGGGCATCCAGCGGCTGACCAAGAGTGGAAATCTTGTAGGACCATAGCCAGATACTTTGATTTGACTGAACCTATGCGAGTGGACTTTAGAAATTATTCGAAAGTGCTTGGGCAATTCGGTTTTGACTTCAACAAAGTTGCTTTGGAAAGGTACCTTTATCCAGGGAGGAATCTTATGCTGCTCTGGGTTGCCTCGTTTGTTGCTTTTGCCAATGAATATAATGGCGTGGCCATAGGATTAAACCGACCAGGTTTTCCTCACTTTCCTGATCAGATCCCAGAATTCATAGTAAATACGGAGTACGCAGTGAGTTCTGCATTTGGGTCTAAGATTTCGATCAAAGCTCCATTAATAGAACTTGACAAGACCGAAATCATCCATATAGCGGTAAAGAATGGAGTTCCGCTAGATTTAACTTATTCATGTCAGATTGGCGAAGAAACATATTGTGGGAACTGCATTTCCTGTGTCGACATAAAGAACACAGGATTCGAGAAGTTGTTCGGTCGATTTGGTCAAGAGGGATATGAATGAAAGGGGCCAGCTGGTATTCTCGTGGTTTAACTAATGCACCAGGAAAAGCTTCAAATCACGAGTTGGACATATTAGAAGATCGTGTCCGAAAGAGCGTCTCTTTTCAGCCAGAAGAACGTCCCAGAAAGAAGATTTTCATAAGTTACAGGTATCAGGATTCTGGAGTTGTAAATGAGTTTAGGGTAAAGGCGCGAGAAGATGATAAGTCTTCATACCAATTCGTCGACATGTCACTGAATGTCCCAATAGATTCAAAAAGTGCAAATTATGTAAAAGAGGCAATTAGCAAGAGAATAAATCAGTCGTCAGCAGTGCTTGTGGCAGTTTCTGATACTACACATGAAAGCAAATGGGTGAACTGGGAAATAAGGGAAGCTATAAAAATGGACAAAAAAGTCGTTGCTTTCAAACTTACAGATACTGCTGCTATTCCTGATGCGCTGAGGGAGAATAACATTATTATGCTCCCAAATGATCAAGCTCAGATATCCCAGGCACTAGGTGATAGTTAATACATACAACTGCGTGAAGGCTTTAAATGTAAAGTAATTATTTCCTTAATATAAGGAGTGATCATTCACTAATGGATAAGTTGAAAGAACAATACAACCCATTCCCTCCAGTTCAAAGGACAATAAGTGATCTCTCCACAAAATATAAGAGTAAATATTTCCAGGCGACTGAAATAATTACCTGGCTATTAGTTATTGTACCTCTTTTGTTATTCTTTACAGCATATTTGAGCGACTTACAATACACAAATTTATCTGAAATAGTTGGGATTGTTTCAGTCATACTGCTGGTGTTAAGTTTGACATCTGAGTTATTAATCATAAATCATGGTTATGCCAAGAAATGGCAAATCTGTAGATCAGTAGCAGAAAGTCTGAAACGTGAGTCTTGGTTCTATTGCAGTTGCATGGAATCTTACCCGAAGACTGATTCAGATGCATCAAATATTCACTGGATTCAGGTAGAGAAGGAATTATTGCAAAAACTAATAGACAATAGAATCTTCTTAGAATCTGGAAACCAAGAAGAATTCTTCATAACTACTGATATGGAAAAAGTGAGAAATCTAAAAGTTCTGGAAAAATGGAACTTCTATAAATCAGCAAGACTGCAGGAACAAATTACTTGGTATGATGAGCAGTCAAATCATAACCGAAATTTAAAACGCAACTATTCTATTCTTTTAGCTTTACTTATGGCCATATCTGTCATATCAGCAGTTGTGTTGATATTCCTCATAAAAAACTATATTGAGATAACGGAGATAGTGGTGGCTTCAATTCTTGCCACAAAGACTTATTCCAACGCAAGACAGTTTGACTCCTTAGAGTTTACATACAACAACACATTTATTCAACTCACTGCGTTGAGAGATGAAAATAAAGAATCTGACATTTCTTCAGAATCCAGGTTGATAGAATTGGTGAAACTGGTTGAAAACACTATAAGCAGGGAGCATGAGGTATGGGTAATCAAAAGTTTTTCAAGGTAACCTTAACAAATACCACACGACTGTCTAATCTTAACCCCTTAAATCTGATGATCTGTAACATATCAAGTGGAAAAGGATTTATTGAAATTTAACAGAAAACCTGGATAACTCTTTTCATTTATTCAATATCCACCAATAATATCAAAACCAATCAGTTTAGTATATTTATTCCTCCCATTGCGACCCCGTATGGTTCCTACCGAACATCTCGCGAGTGTTAATTGGGTCAATATAGTCTCTTCTAAGGAATGCTTTATGTATTATTCTTTTTATAAATTCTTGGTCAGTTGACCAATCATAGATTTCTGCAAAGGGTTTTTTACCGTCTGTTCCTTCATTAAGATTATCAAAGAGCCGTGGAGGAATAGTGTATATGTTGTATTTATTAGGACTTGGTTTTAGATAAGTCGGTAGAAGGATCCCAAGCAGACCAGATCTGGGGCTATTTTTTGTGTTTCTTAAAGTGGAATAAATTTCCCAATCAACGTACTTTCTTTGCCAGGTATGTTCACCTATGAGAACTACTGTAACAGTGGAGTCACTCAAATAATAGTCTCTTAGGAGTTGATAAACGTAGTCTTCATTAGCGTTAGGTTCGATTTCCCCAAAATCTACGGCTTTTGAAACCATTACGTTGGAAAAGATTTTCTCGAATTCATACCGATATTTCGCATCCTCATCATGAAAATAGCTGATAAAGACCTTGTGCATGTCTGTTATACTTTCACCAGAATAATTAATAATTTGGTGTTATTTAAGTATTTGCTTGGGAGCCTGAATTAGTGATCAATATTCTAAATTCCAGATAAACTGCCACTTGAAACTGGCTCTGAACCTATTCTCACCCTTTTGTAATACCACAAATTTTGAGGGATGTTGAAATAAACTTTGCTATTTTAAACGGCAAAGAAATGTACACTCTCTTTTCTATTGAAATAATTGGTAGGGATACTACTCCAACCAGCTGTTTACAAATCATATGCTGAACTAACCGTTTACCGGCAGCGCTGGGAAGTGTTGTTGAATTGAAGTACGAAAGCGAGACCATCCTGTTCCTCAAGAATTATCATATCTGAACCTATGGATATACTTCTCTTCAGTCCACAGAACACTTTCTCTATCCCCTTTCAATTCTATCCTTCTTGTCCTTAGAAATGCTTGGATTTAGATCGTTGAAATATGAAAGGGCGGAAGTCAAAGATCAATTAGATTCCAGAGATGAAAAAGTTCCTAAAAATTTTGTTTTGGAGTTTAATCAATTTTCTTAACGTTTATTTTTCCATCTTCTCCTACGTAAAATCCTATGAACTGCCCTTCACCGATACGCATAGCCTCAGAAACCTCCTTAGGCAAAGTTATCCTGAGAGACGTCCCTCGTTTGGACGTTTTTGTTACAGCTATCAGTTTACTATTAGTAGGCATTGACCAACGGTAATAAATTCAATAACAATAAAAGTTTGCTAATTAAATACTTCTATGAAAAAAGTTCTTTAGGCAAACCTCTCATTCCCTTCTCACTTATGAACTTTATTGACTCCTCCAAATCCTTTACCTTCTCCTGTTTCTTTGCCCTTGCCTGCATGGATTTCATCTTCCTCTCTGTCAGTGAATCGATCTCATCAATGAAATCCTCACCTTTCACCAGCATAATATAGATTGTTTCAAGCAGCATTCTTGCAATTGCAACTATTGCCCTGTTCTTTCCAAGCCTCCTTACAATGCTAAGGTACTTTGATCTCATCTTCTTTGAATACTTTACCACTATGTGTGCAGCATTGACCATGACGAACCTGAGCAGGGATGGATCATTAACATGTTCCTAAGAACTTTTTTCATTGACATCTAATAGTACCTTAAGAAAAAGTGCGTTGTGTAATTCCTCATTACAAAAAGACCTATTCAATCCTTAG
>JAKAYH010000197.1 GCA_021826835.1 Thermoplasmata archaeon
CATTTCATTCGCAATTCCACCCCTCTTTTCTTGCTCCGCTGTGTCTTTGTCTTGACCCTCGTTCCACTCGTGTCAAGCCACCCGTGCTGACTGCTACGCACCCCACGTGTCGACCCCGTGTCGACCCCGTGTCGACCCGTGTGGCACTTCGCCACTATCGTGGCTCGTGTCCCTCACTTTGTTCGGGATGCTCCGCTCGGCGGGGAGGGGGTTCGCAGGAAAGCCCTAAATTTTTCATAGTGTATTATAACACGGGCTTTCCTTTGCGATAACCTTTCTTATGAAGAAAGTTTAACCAAAGAAACACTCAATAAAAGTAATTAATTGTTACAGTCTCAGTCGCACCATTTATGAGATTAGAATTTCCAACTTCAGCCGTTACACTTGACCCAGGAAGGACAGGAAAGTAGGCTGTTCCACTTTGACCAGTCGTGATTGAATTGAAGTAAGTAATTCCGTAACCTGACCAATCGAGTGCCGCGTATGTACTTGAACTCGTTGATGATTGAACCTGAATTTCAATGTATCCTGCGTAAGGAATGTTTAACGCAAAAGCGGAATAAGATCCAGCTGGTTGACTTACGGTATAATCATAGACTTCAGTGGTAACGTTATTTAGATTAACTATACTATCGAGATTGTTCACTTGGTTCGTCAAGTCTGCTATCTGAGAGTTTAAGACGCCCATTTGTGTGTTAAGACTAGCGATAGTTGAGTTATCATGATTGAGTTGCACTTGAAGATTTGCTATTGTTGAATTATCAGAAGAGAGTGAACCCGATAATGAATCTATCTGATCTTCCAAAGTAATTTTTGACTGATTTGCTGAACTCAATTCACTGCTTATAGTAGCTTTTTGCGTTTCCAAGGATGATATGGTAGAATTAAGAGAAGATGTCATGTTATCTTTAGATGCCAATTCCGATTTGAGCAGTGTTATCGTTTGATCTTTACTATTTATCGTATTATTATCTTTGTATAATAGATAACCCATACCTCCAGCTAACACGAGTATTACAACAACTAAGGCAACAACCACACCGCGTCCAAATCCTCTCTTAGGATTTTGAGGTACCGACTCTGAACTCATAAAAAGATATGTTTCTTGACATTATTAATCTTTTTGTGTTGCGTATCTTAGAGCTTCTACTGAAAAACAGAGAAGACATTTAAAAGAATAGAGTAAAACGTGTTGTAAGATGTAAATCGTAGAATATGTTAAAATTAATCGCTTTCAACACTACCTATAACGGTTAGAGACACGATGGATTCCCAATTTACGTATTCTTTACCTATGTATGTTAATAATACGAGTACATCTTTTCTAATTCCAGAAACCCGCCCATAGGTTAGTTGTCCTCCGTTCAGACTTATCCTTAAATATGGTAACTTTCGAATGATATCCTCTTTTAAAAAAAAGGCATACAAATCCCCCATAATATCAATAGGAACATATGCTTCATCGCGAGAAGAAACTAGCATAATTAAATTCGGGAAAACCCAGACAAACAAAAAAATAACTAAAATGATTATAGGTATAAGAAACAAATACAAGCGTAATCTATCAATGTTAGTTGTTAGATAAGATGACAGAAAAGCTAATAAATAAAGAGAAAAAGCAAGTGAATGGTCCATCGGGTACCGCTCGAAAACAAATTTGTAAGGCTTCTTTTCAATAGATTTAATCATGTTTCCAATTAGAGGTAATGCGATAATAAATACAGGGACATACAAAAGAGAAGCAATAAGCCACAATGCATAGAATTGATTTCCAGACATTATTTTTCCTATTATGAATAATATAAAGAGTAGTAGCGAATAAAGACCCATCCTGTATGCATGAATATGGCTTAAGTACCAATAGAAAGTTCTATTTTTTTTATTCTCATTTTTATAGTCTTTTAATTCAATTATGCCAACAAGATTCGTAATTAGTCTTCTTCTATTTCTCTCGATTAAATAGTTCTGCGATAAAAAGAATATGGTAATTGAAGTTGGTATAGATACCACTGTAGATATTATAGCAGTAAGTTCATTGATGCTGAGAGTCATAAATGAGTTATAAAGAATTTTATATATAATGTTTCTGAGACTATATTGTCTTATTCTGACCGACAAACGAATATATCAATTTTGTAAAGTGAAATTAATAATTATCTCGTTTGATACTATCGTTTCATCGAAGATACCTTAATAGCGATAGTAGTAGTTGCTGTGGTTTTGACGGAAGTCGGAAAGAGGACAAAACTCTCTAGCACGATGATAAAAACACTACCTTATACAACGAAAAAGAAACGAACAAAATCAACGCTCAATAAGAAGTTAATTAATGACACAGCTTTAAGTAAGGCAAGGACAAACGATATTAAAGGAATGAAATTAGAATCAGAAGCGGAAAAACTTCAATGGCAGAAGAATAAGGACATTGCGAAGAGGTTAGCATGGATAATTGGCAGATTAGATTCTGATGAGGAGAAGGATAAATCACGCGAAAGAAGATAAATAGAAATGACTCCCCATGGCATAACGTAAATGCGGAATCCGCTGTAAGATTCAATACTTTGTTCAACGCCCATCAGGGACTTCTCTCTTACTCATTACGCGGAATTATTTAGCACATATTTATATAGTGGTGCGTAATAATGTAATTGGTTCATATAGGACCTACATGGTGATGATGTATGACAGTGAGTATAAAGGTGTCTGATGATCTGTACGCTAAGCTGAAATGGTTAAAAACTAGGTATCAAGCAGTTAAGGAAAAGGATATGACATGGGATGAGTTTCTTCAATCAGTAATAGAAGATAATCTTATTCTGTTGGCGTATCTAATTACAAGGAAAGTCCCGAACGTGAGTTTAGAAATGGCTCAAGGTTTTTTACTAGGGTCATTCTATTCCATTGATGAAATTATGAATGAAGATAGGAAGATAATACTTGATAAATTGAATCAAATTGGAGGTAGTTGAAATGGCAAGTTTTTCTATAGGAGGACCATATCCAACATGTCCTAAATGTCCGAAGGGGACTTTGGTCCCAACAGATATAAATGACGGTATGATTACTTGGTCATGCACGAATTGTGATAATAAGGTCTATTAGGAGTGAAGCTTATGCCACAATGTGTAGTATGTAAACGTAAATCTGGTCATACCGCCGTAGTAAAAGGAGTTCAAATACCTTTATGTGAAATTGATTTTAGGGCATATAAGCAAGGTAGGATAGATAAGGATATGCTCCGAAAATTTGCTTTAGTTAAGTTAATTAAACGATGAGTCTTTTTATTTTACCTAGCAATAGGAGGTTAAATGAAAGGATTTAACGAACTAGTTGACCGATTACACGAAATCAGTAATCAGTGGATACCGTCTAATAGGGTTCATGATACTGGAATAGGTAAAACGCTTGAAGACCTGCTAGGAATTAAATAATTTTCAGAGTCCAAATAGCGAGAAGGTCGAACTTAAATCATTACGTAAATACACAGCACTTTTCATAAAGAAGAATACAAGAGAGGGGGTAAGTTATATAGATGCTGTGTCATTTTTTAGGTTCAAAATCATTCCTAAATATTGCATCAATGGATGTCCTATGACTGCTTCATCTCCTATTTTTGCGAGGGCAAAGGTTGTGAAGCGTGGGTCTGTTATCATAACTTCTTCAATTTCAATGCTTTTAAACTGAATTGTGCCTAGGGTTTGGGGTTCGCCGTTTATAGTTTCTATATTGGTTGCTCCACGTTCATCATATATCTCGAAACCAATGTCAAAAGTTAAACGACCATCAGGCAATTCATATCCTATAACGTTATGAATTGAGCCCGTGTCAAGGAGAGCCATTAGTTTGGCACTTGATCTATTACCGTTTATGGTCAGAGGAAAATAAATTTCGCCCATTGGTTAACTCTCTGCTACAATTTAGAGCATAGTTTGTATTTCTCCTGTCTCATCATTTACTACCATTCCCGTAACTTCATTGCGAAAATAAGTAATACCACCAGCAGGTCCTTTATATGGCTTTTGATATTCTACCATTATTATCCATACATTGTTTTTATGCTCCGCTGAAACGATTTTGAAATCACTCACGTTTAAGAGTGATTCTAGTTGGGGTTTTAATTTTTCCTTCAATTCAACCAGAGAGAGTGGCATATTACGGTATTGTTATCTCCCCTTAATATTTTTCTTAATTTTTAAGGAAAAATTTCTTATTCTTTTGATCAATATATTTTTATGAGCGATAGAGTAGAAGACAGAGATGAGAATTGGTCATGGGAATGCCCTGACAGATATGATATTACGCTATATTTTTCAGACGGCGAACTTTATAACGTTCCAAAATATGTTAAAAAGACCATATGTACCTATGCTGAACTTAACAAAATGACCTTGCAGGATTATATCTGGGGTAAGCCTAAATGGCTAAAGGAATCTCACAACATTAATTTTGACAGCCTTGTTGATGTTAAAATTAAAGATAAGAATGATTTGATGGAAAGCACCCTTCAAAGATTCGTTGATAGAGGTGTCAATAAGTTGAATAAAAAAATCGGAACTTATCCCAATACTCAAACTAGATTACCGGAATCACAGGGACATATCCAGATTAAAAATGATATTGTCCAATATCTTAAGCGAATAGGTGTTGAAGCTTATCCAGAGGTTGTCTTTTATGAAAACGCACAATACGATTTCTATGACTGGCAAAGAAAGGAACTTAGAAACAAACCAGATGCGGATGGGATTTTCGGCTACGGAAATGTTGGTTTCGGGCATTACAAGCGGGATTACGGTCAACAAATAAGGGTAGATGTTGCCGGTTGGATTGATAATTCTTACGGTAAATTTGAATATCCGGTAGTTGCTGTAGAGGTAATGAAAAGCTCTAAACTTCAAGAAGAAATAATAGGTTTAAACAAAATACACAGCTCAAGCGTTGTCTATGCCATAGTTGTTGATGCTTTCGGTCGAATGAATGGGCAGATTAACGGAATTCCTATCGTTTCACTTGACGACTTTAGAGACTGTATCGTAGAGAGAGTAGAAATGGTGAAAGATGCCATTAAAGAAAGTAAAAGACTCAGCGAAATTTTTGATATTGGAAGGAAGTTTAACACATGTAAATTAGATTAGGATAAGAGGAATATATCCACTTAATTAATTGAATTCCTACCTATTCGGCAGAAAATGGGATTTGCTTATATTTTTAAACGGGCTCGCCGGGATTTGAACCCGAGTCTTCGGCTTCGAAGGCCAACAGGATATCCTGGCTACCCCACGAGCCCAAATGGTAATCGGTGCTCTGTTAATTATTTTGTC
>JAKAYH010000198.1 GCA_021826835.1 Thermoplasmata archaeon
AATAAACACTACAAAGTATTTACATGTTTCTATAAATGCAACATAAACAGGGTTAATAAGATGTAGTGAATAAAATCAATTAAAAATATAGGTAATTAATCATAGGATAGTGTATTGAATCTGCTGTAAAATTGAAAAGGTCCTGCACAATTCGGATTTGAAGAGGCGAAAATATGCAGGACCAGTTAGATGTAGTGAAAGAGATAATAAGTATTTTCCTTTGATTCCTTCGTTCCCTTTTTTATGGTCGCTCTCTCTTAATTATGTATACCCTTATTACAAAATGTAAGAAACCAATTCAAATTTTAATTTCGAGGTTAGTCATCCTTTCTTAATTGTATATGCCTTTATTACAAAATGTGCAGAATAATTCAAATCGATTTTTTCGGTTAGTTAGTTAACCAGTTGTCAGGAAGGCAGCTTAATAACTGCCTTATAACCGCATGGTCAGGATATAGGATAAATTCCATTCACGGGCCGTACAGAGTAAACGTTTATATTGTTGTTAACCATGTTAATGCACGGGGTAAGACCGGTTGGTCAAGTGTACCTTGAGGTGCACGTCTAAAAGTACCAACCGGCGCTGTCTAAATTCTTCATTTCCACAATTCCTTGAAATATTGAGGAAAGGTGGTATTATTTATGAGATTAACATAAAGAGGGTCTTGGTTGTTAAATTTCTGGTACACCGCCCCAGAGAGCAAATCCGCAAGTTGTAGTCCACTAAAATTCTCAGACTGGCTATGAAATATGTTTATTTCATCTATGAAAGACTCGTCTCTAAGGTTTTTCTCAAAATATCTGTTAAAATCGTCTCTAAGGATCTGTTTTCCCTTCGATTTATCGATCCTTACTTCAACCTTACAGTGATCTAAAATGATGGCTTTTGCAAGTTGTCCAGCTGCATAATTGTAGAGTTTGTGCTTATGTTCTCTCAAATATTCGCTTGTCAGGTTCCTCTTGTAGAGCACACAATGAACACCACGACATTGAGCAGTTTCGTTTAATTTCATTATCAAGTATTTCTTAAGATCGTGACTCGATTTATTAAACTTAATCTCTTTTGCCTTTCTAAGCTCCTTGCTAAATTTATATCTCCTTGCGTTCTTTATTATTCGGTCTAATTTTCTGGGATCATCTGCAATGAGTGCGGATATAACAAGGACCTTGGAACTCATTTCAGATAAGCCAAGGTCCCCGCTCTCGTCAATATATATGTACTTATTCACCAAGCTTAAGCAGTCTCCATGGATGGGCTTAATACTGTGGACGCTTTTAAATCATAAGGAAAGTTTAACAACCGCCTTATCTTCTCTAGGGTATATCTGCACAAGCTCCCATCCCTTATTGAGATATGATTCAAGATCTCTTTCCGGTTTTGTCTTATGCTTGTTACCGTTATTGAATATCTCCGCTTTCTTTTCCCTGAATATATCTATCCTTTAATCTTTCCTGAAGCTCGTTCGTATCAAGGCCCATTAATTCCTCTTCCTCCTTGTCCGTGAGCTTCATGCCGTATGCAATTTCAAGGATCATTGTTGCGGTCTCCCTCATTGTATTGGACGTAATCTTGACGACATCTTCTTCTTTAAGGTCATGTTCCTCTGTCTCGAAATACTTTGAAGCCCTTGTATACGCGGATCTCATTTCCTCAATAGTTTCTGGTAATAGCCTTTTGTTTGTGGAATAAACGGCTTCGATATCTCCTTTATGCCCCATTAGGTACTGTCTCTAGGGATGGGATATAAGCCCCTTTGATTCGGCTATGTCAAGGGCCGTGGCGAAGTATGCCCTCAGGCGTGGTATTGCTCTCACGACAGTACATCCAGAGGGTTCTCCACCATATATAGGTACTTATGGGGGACCTGGTCCTGACATTGAGGTACCATCGGTTTACGCGCTCATTCTTTTCAAGGTCCTCATATCTTTTTTTCTTTTAACCATGAATAACCATATGAAAGAACAATGATGCGATTACGTGGGTAATCGAATACCGTTCGGGACGTCAGAATTTAAGCTCAAATCCCTGATTTTTCAGTAGGCTTTTTTTTGATTTTATTCATATGTTCACGATTTACATTGGCTTTGCCGTCTCTCAGATCAGAGAAGAACGCCTACATGAAAGCCATGTACATGATCGCCAGGATGAGGATAGATCTGGAACGCATCGGGCTGGATAGGTATTGCTCACGGTAGAGCATACTTGATGATTTCCCAGAAAATACCGGGATATTCATCATACCGAAGAAGAATTCAAGAATAAGGGGGCCAAGGGCATGGGGGATATGATCCTGAGGTTCATGATCGATCTCATCGCATACCTGCGGGAATAAGTTAAAAGAAACAATCATGAAGCAGGATTCTCTGCCGACAAATGATCAACAGGGCATGTGATATTCCAGAAGAGGAAAGAACATATTGAAACACCGGGATTCTGCAAGGGACTTCTGCACAAATCTTGACCTGCGATTACATTATGAATGAATAAGGCTGCTTATGTCCCAGATTCTGCCTATTTCTATAAGAAGAGAAAAGATCAGAGAATGTGAATAAGGGTAGTTTGAAAAATTAACTTTGCTTTGCAGAGGACTCTCAGTAATAGACGGGACCCTCTCAGTCACAGTAATAATTACAACAGACCAGAGCAAATCTGGAAAACTGACTTCTAATCATGGTACCCAGTTTGGAACACATTGGAGAAATACGTCAACAGGAACAGTATATCAAAGGGTCTTATGAACGTGCAACTATACTTACCATCTTAAGAATAACTCTATGACAAGTTCAAAAATTGAACTCATACAATCAAATATAATCTGAAGAGCGATTATATCTTATGCCTGCAATAATTGGAATGGTAAAGTATCAGGCTATCATAGATATTAAAGCGGTGAAGACTTATGTTGTACTGGGTCTAGTATTCCTACTTGCGATAGCTTATGGATACTTAATACCTGAGTTCGCCCCTGGAACCTTATTTGAATATGCAAAAAGTTCACATGTATGGATGCTAACAACATCGAGTATTTTTGTGACAGTAGTAGCGGGCCTGGTAGGTTTATTGGTAGGTGCCTTTGTAAGTTCGGATGTCATTGCGCTAGAATTCGAATCCGGGTCTATAATCAAATTATTTTCTCTTCCAATTCGTAGGCGAGATATTTATCTTGGGAAATTTATCGAGAAATTCATATTTATAGTGATATTGTCTCTAATATTTGTAGTAGTTGCGTTAATTTGTGGTTACTTTTTTTCTGGCCCTCAAAGCTATTTTCAGTGGTTGCCCGCCTTTACATTGGGCATAGCCTTAATGATGGCGGGCTTTGCATCTATGGGGTTTCTTTTCGGGTCGTTAGCTAGGCAGTCTTCGTTCGTTTTTGGCATAATGTTTGGCGTCTGGATTTTTTTCGCGGTAATAACCGGGATTCTGATTATGAAAGTTGGCTATGGTTTCGGAGTATTTGCAATTCCGTTCTTGAACATGACTTCGGTTCCATCATCAATCATGAATTTTGCAATCAATCCATCTGAAATGTTCCACTTAGTATATGTTTCATTGGGAAATTCCAGAGATTTTAACATATCAACACGGAAATATATGATTCTAAATGTTATCTTTTCATTAATCGAATGTTTGCTCATTTTAGGTCTCGGGTTTATAATATTCAGGAAATCAGAAATAAGGGGCTGATCACAATGGATGCACTTGTTATTGAAAATTTAAGAAAGACCTATTCAAACGGAAGGGGAATAAAAGAGATAAACCTGAATGTTCAAAAAGGAAAAATACATGCTTTGCTTGGCAACAATGGGGCCGGCAAGAGCACCACAATGAAATGCATTACTGGCATAATTTTTCCTGAAGGTGGTAGGATAGAGGTAATGGGGGATGAACTCAGGGATAATGATCCTCAAGTAAAATCATGTATCGGCTACTCTCCTGAGCTTCCATCGTTTCCAAGGAACCTGACGGGTAGGCAATGTTTGGTTGTTTATGGTTATCTAAAAGGATTAAGTAAGAACCAGATTAGACTTGAATCGAGGGATCTTCTGGAAAAGGTCGGACTTATTGATGCTTCGGAAATAAAGGTCTCTCAATACAGTAGGGGGATGCTGCAGAGACTTGACCTCGCCATTGCAATGGAGGGGAGCCCAGACGTGCTCATTCTCGATGAGCCAACAGCTGGACTTGACCCATCTTCAGCTTCGAAATTAAGGATTCTGTTAAAGGAACAGGCAGAAGAAGGGCAGACAATTTTGCTCTCAGATCACCAGCTTTCAGAAGTAGAACGTCTATGCTCTGATGCGACGATTATAAATGAAGGCAGGACTGTGATTCAGTCAAAAATGTCAGATTTGTTGAAAAAGGTAAAAGGGAAGTTGAAATATATTGCAGAATTTTCTTCTATAAGTGATGGTTTGATAAGGGGCATTGAAAAAATAGACGATATTGTCGGTGTGGAGGTGGATCATAGTAATCGTAACGCTCTCATAATATATTGTAATACGCGGAATCAGCTGGATGATGAAGTCTCAAGAGTCGCAAAAGCGGAAGGATGTTCGCTATACTCTTTGACGGAGAGCAGAGCAACGTTAGAAGATATATTTTTATCTCTTGTAGATAATGGAGAGTAATGTTAAATGGAATATCTTGTGTGCATATCACCTTCATTGGACGTTTATAAACTAAACTGGGAAAAAGTAACGCTACAAAGATATCAGGGTAACGGGTTTTAACGTCGTAAAGCATTTGAGAAAAATTTAGTAAAGAGATGTATAGAGAGATGGAAGAAGACTTAAAATTTAAAAAGGAACTCTTAAGATCTGTTGAACAGATTAATAATCGCATTCTTGGTTTTCAGAGTTACATGATGCGTAGAACTTGGGGCGTGCTCTTTGGAATAATCGCCTTCCTTATTTTTGTAGATTCTTTTTCCCTTCCCGTAATTAACTATTTCGTTTCTTACACTTATCTAGCAGAAATTTTCAATTTAGCAATCCAAATAACAGTATTCCTATTCGCGATTTTCTATTGGTTCAAACTATTTGAGAACTCGGCAAGAATAGTTAAATTCAGAGAACACACAATAGCGAATCACCCCCATTGGATCAGAAATAAGGCAAAAATTTGGAGAGATGCCGTAGTCACGTTGTTTCTCCTGTGTATTTTTACAGCATTAGCTTTAGACAGTACAAACATTCCTTTAAACTTGAGTTTCGCAAGAAATACAGCGAAAAATGTCACACTAATCCAGACATTTCCGTGATTTCCTTATATTCCTAGCATGTTTCTGGTAGTGCACCAACCAGTAT
>JAKAYH010000199.1:0-2221 GCA_021826835.1 Thermoplasmata archaeon
AGTCTTGTTCATGGATTTTACTTATACAATAAAAATGGAAATATGGGGGATTCCAAAACGTTTTCGTTCATTGTATAACAAATATTAGTTATCCCAAAGTATTTTCTTGCTGATGGCGCACACTTTAAAACTTCTTTTAGAGAAATAAACAAATTCTACCCTTGAAAAAGAGAATGAAAATATTTTAAAAAAGCTCTCTATTAATACATCTAATTTTACCTTCTATTTTTAGAGATTTTAGATAAGTGCGGGTGCCGGGATTTGGACCCGAGGCACGAGCTTGGCAAGCTCGCGTGTTACCAGGCTACACCACACCCGCTTAGACAGTGATATAAATTACGTTTATAATTTTACCGTAAAAAACTCTAGAAAATCATTGTAATTTTAAATATCGCTCGTATGTTGCAATACATTCCGATGCAACTGTCCATATGGTTAGCTCCTCCTTAAAAATTGAATATTTTTCTCTTATTAGAGACAAATCTGAATTAAATTTTCCCTCGGAAAAACCACCGATTATGACTCGATTGTCACTGTCATTGAAAGGCAAATCGCTGGCCTTGATCTGGTTGCCGTCAGGCGAAAGTAAAATGTTATGCGTTCCATCGTTAAGATGATCATTGAGTGAAAGCTTCTTCAAATCCATTAGTATCAGGCCATCTGGGGATTCAATTTTACCCTTTAATAAAAGTTTCTCGATTAGGCCCACGAACCTGTTATATGACTTTGGTATCCTTGTGCGGGGATTTACTCTGATAAATTTATCATCAACTGTGTGAATATTTAGAGCTAATTTTCCTTCCTTATTTAGGATGGATTCCAGAACTAAATTCATCAACATGTGGAATATGTCCGGACGCCCCATCCGGTTAGATTTTCCTGGAAAATGTCTTTCTATTGATGAATGCATGAAATTGGAATCCAGCAGAAGCTCTTCAGGTCTTTTCCCTCTTTCAACTGCCAATTTCCTAATCTGCTTATCATCCTGCATTTCATGGGGAACTAACTGCAACTCCGCATCCACTATGAATATTTCAAGCACACATCATCATTGCACATCAGAATATAAATCGTTCATTATACAACGAATTAGAGTATGGATTTCAGATCACCCCATATGTAATCAACGTCCTCTATACCCACTGATAGCCTCAACATCTTCCTATTAATACCAACTCTCTTCATTTCATCAGGTGATAAAGATCTGTGAGACATGGAAAAAGGATGAGATATTCCCGTTTCAATGCCTCCCAATGTATTAGCTCTCGGGATCTTTTTCAATTTGTTCAGGTGATCTGTAATATTTTCAATTTCATCCTTCAGATAAAACGTAACGATGCCACCCCCACCAGACAGTTTTATTGCCGCATTCTTGTAATCCGGGTGGTTATTCAACAACGGATAAAGCACGCCTTCCACATGGGGTGATTCCATGAGCATTTTGGAAATTTCAAGGGCATTCCTGTTTATCTTATCCATTCTAAGCGGAAGTGTTTCTATTCCTCTCTTTATAAGAAATGCGGTTAATGGGTCCATAGAACCTCCCAAATTTCTTCTCATTTGGTCAATGGTCCCAATTATTTTTGAATTCCCTGACGCAGAACCCCCAATTGCATCGTTATGACCTGAGGCGAATTTTGATAGGCTTTGTAAGGAGACATTGGCACCGCTCTGAATGCTGTTATAATTGAATGCCGTCGAGAGTGTAGAATCAGATATGATAATCACATCATCACCAAAATGTGACCTTATGAGAGATTGATCATAAAATCTAGTTAAAGGATTTGAAATAGTTTCAGTGAAGATGACATCAGGTTTAAAATTGACAGAAAGCAGATTATCAATTCCAGGATCTGTAATATGAATATTAACTCCCCATTGACGAAAAACTTTGTTCGCGAGTCCATAGGTCCTTGCAAAGCAGTCGCTGGTCATTAGTAGCTTTGTTTCAGGTCTTAGAATAGACATAAAGGTGGTGCTTACTGCTGCCATCCCTGAGGAGAAGCATGTTGTGTTTTCTGAACCTTCAGTAAGCGAAAGGATACGAGCCAGTTCTTCAACAGTTGGATTATTTTCCCTTGAATAACGGTATCTTTCCCCTTCAGGTAGATTGAAAGCACTGCTCAAATAAACAGGAAATCTCAATGATCCATTTGAATCAAGTCTACTCTTTATTATTTCATCCCACACTGACAATACTTGCACCCTCCCCAATTTGCAT
>JAKAYH010000199.1:2231-5294 GCA_021826835.1 Thermoplasmata archaeon
TCCGATCTCTTTTTGACATGGGAATTGATAGATTTCTGAATATATCTGAAGCGTATTCCATAGCGGAAACTAACTCCTCATGCCTGCTCGAAGCAATGAGAATGGAGGGGCCTGCACCGCTTAAGCACCATCCAATGTTCGTATCATTTTCAAAGGTCCTCTTGAGTTCCCCCAGATATGGAAACATCTTCATTCTGTAATTGTCAACTATACTTCCCTTCATTACCCTGCTAAGCAATTTCATATTACCGATTCTAAGTGACTCCATTAAGCCGGTGATGTTTCGGGACATTGATATTGCTGTTTTCATAGGGATATTCTGAGGCAGCATTGATCTTGCATTAAATGTCTTTCTGTAAATTATAATCTCAGGCATTATTATGCCAAATGAAAGCTTTTCAGAAACTTTAAAATTAATCACTTCAAATGGATCTGACGATATATTGAAGACGCAATTTCCAAATATGGAAGCTGAAGCATTATCCCAATGTGGGGTGCCGGACGAAACTTTTTCTGCGTTCCCCGTAAGGAATGCAAGACTTGCCCTGCTCATACCAAGTCCAAACATTTCATTCATTGCAATTGCAGCTGCAGCGGCGGATGCGGCACTGCTTCCGAGACCCCTCCCTATGGGTATTCCCTTAACAAGCGAAACCTTGATCTTCTCATTAATCCTGTATAAATTTCTAATCTCTTCTATGACCGATCCTGCAGTATTCTTATTAACATCTATTTCTCTGTTATCATGGACTATTTTAACTGGAATATCCTGGTCATCTTCCACTGAAAGTGTCATTTCATCATAGAAGTTATTAAAGCAGATTCCAGCCACATCAAAGCCTGAGCCTATATTGGCCGATGAGCAATTAGCCCTTGATGTAACCTTTTCCTTCTTAGAAAAATTCATTGAATATATCCTTCCTCTTTCAGTATTTCAGCATGCAATATTGAGTTTCCTGCTGCTCCTCTTATTAGATTGGAAGATGTGCACACGCAGGAAAATATGTTGTCTTTAAGGGAAAGTTGACCTATTAGAACCCTCATGCCGTCTTCGATATCCTTAAGATCCCTGGGTTGCGGATACAGTGGATTATCACTTAATCTGAATATTGTATTGGCATTCTTCATCCTAACAAAACTCTCCGATCCCTTATATTCCTTTAGTTTATCCCTTATTTGAGACAAAGATATGTCACCAGAAACTTTCATGGACAGTGATTCAACATGGTTTCTAAGAACTGGAACTCTGTTACACTGAGCCCATATTTCAAGCTTATTCGGAACCACTACCTGTCCATCTTTGTCAACATCTCCTAAAATCTTAGCTATTTCAGAGCATATTTTATGAGATTCTCCAGAAATGTTAGGAATTAAGTTACCCATTATATCGAAGGGAGAAATTCCATTAATTCCCGCACCGCTGATCGACTGCATCGTTACAACGCGTACATCTTTAATTGAAAAGGAACTGAGTGCATGGAGAACCAGAGCTATGGGTACACTGCTGCAGTTGGGCTCTGAAGCAATAAAACCTTTGTAATTTCTTCTTTTTCTTTGATATTCTATAATTCGATCATGATTCATGTTCAATTCCGGTATTACCAGTGGTACATCTTCCAGAGCCCGATGAAATGATGACTTCGTAATCACCGGAAGAAACCTGGCAATTTTTATCTCGAAAGCATGGGCTTCTGAGGGTAGGGCTGAAAAAACAAGATCATAATTGTCCCTTAGATCTAAGAATTCTTCCTGCGACCGCAATCTCTTAGATTCTATTTCGCTGGGGATCTCCCCATCAATTTGCCAGTTGACGGATTCGCCGTATTTTTTTCCATATTTATCCTTGCGGGAATAGATATCCTCTATTATGAAATTTGAATTCTTTTCAAGAAGACTTATGAAAGTTTGCCCTACTAAGCCCGTAGACCCAAGAAGAGCAACCCTTATCCTGTCCATGTCTCCTGAACCTCTGCTATGGTCACCCTGATGCAATTTATAATATTCTCTCTCATTTCATGAGCTCCCACAATGAAAATAATATTCAGTTCCTGACTGTAATAGATATCAGCGTTGGGGATAATCTGGTTAATGGAACTTTTTATCCTCTTAAAAAAGGAATATGAGTAACGCCCCATATAATCTCCTATGAACAGGGATATGATCGAACTGTTAATTCTTGATGATAGTATGGTTGAAGCTGCATTCTTCATCCTTTTGAATTTCTCCCTGCCTATCTCCATGAAGAGGTTGTGACCTATTGATATGTGTTGTGAATTCCATATATTATGAAGTTTTAGTTGATCCGACTCGTTAAACTTTTTTAAATATATACGAACGCTTGCATTATCAAGCACACTGACCAAAAAATCAAAAGAGTTTTTATTGCCCAGTTTAGTTCCTCTTTCTCTGGAAGTGACAGCTCTGACTTCCACATCCGGAATTACTGGGTAATTAAGAAGTGAAGTTATTGATTTTTCCTGAAGTATTCTTGAACCCAAAAGGTCTAGAAGAGCTGCATTTTGGGTTGAAATTTCATTTATTTTAACACTACCGTTAAAATGATTTGGATCCATTGAATATATGCCGTTAACATCTTTCCAAAATTCCAATTTATCAGCTTGTGTTAAAATTGATACGAGAGAGGCAGTGAGATCAGAACCCCCGCGACCAATGGTTATAATTTTTCCATTTCCATTTATTCCATAAAAACCAGGCACGATTAAAATCCTATAATCCTCTATGATTTTAATAATGGATTGGAATGAAGATTTTGATTTTACTTCATCAAAGATCAACTCTTTGTTTGGACCTGACTTAAAATGAAGAAATGTGGCTGGATCAATAATTTTCACATTATTAGACCCATTTTCAATTAAGGTTGACGCGAGTTGTTCTGAGCTGAACAGTTCCCCCTGAATCAGTGCAAGATCAGAATACCTGCGGTTACCTGTTCTGTTGAATAGAGAGGAATAGGTCCTGATATTACCAATGATAAAATCTTCCCGTTTCCTGTCGCAACCTGCGCTCCGCAGGACATTAATCACCCTGTTGATAATCATCTCT
>JAKAYH010000200.1 GCA_021826835.1 Thermoplasmata archaeon
TTCCGATCTTGAGAAAAAAATAAAGGAGAATCAAATTTGTATAGATAAAAATAATGATGAGATCAAAAAACTAGATGATTTTAAGAATTACCTTAAAGATCCTGAGAAGAAACTTTTTGTATGGGAGATAGATTTTGCAGAAATTTTTAGCGATAAGGGAGGATTTGACATCGTTATTGGCAATCCACCTTATGTGAATTATAAGAAAATCTCTCCACCAAATATATCCAAAAAAGATGTTACTTATCATCAAAAAAAGGTATATAAAGATAAGTTAATTAAATCGATTAAAACAAAATTCTCTACGATAACAGAGTTAAATGGGATGAGTGATTATTATATTTATTTCTATCTAAATGGATTAAGTTTACTTAATCCTCAGGGAACATTTTGCTTTATTACCTCTAATTTCTGGCTAGATGTAGATTACGGAAAAGAGCTGCAGGAATTTCTCACTAAATATGTTCCAATCATTACTATATATGATAGCTCTAAAAGAAGTTTCTCACATGCTCTTATAAACACCATTATAACTTTATTCGGTGCACCAGAAATTAAAGAAATGAATTTAGGAAGTGACTGGCAAACATATCTGAAAGGTGGTAAAGAAAAAATATGGCCCCAAATTAGAAATACAGCTAAATTCGTAATGTTTAAAAAACCATTTGAAGAAGTTCTATCAACAAAGAATCAATTAGAAATTGAAAATGTGAATTGCAAAGTTAAAGAAAAGAACTTCGAAGAATTAGTTAAAAATATCATAACTACTACTGATTATAGAATATTTCCAATAGTACAGGAAGATCTGTTAGAGGACGGATGGGAATATCCAGATAACTATGACATCAAGAATGGTAGATTCCGAAGTGGAAAGTGTATAGGAAATAAGTGGGGGGGCAAATATTTACGCGCTCCAGATATTTTTTTCAAGATTCTAGAAAGTAATAAAATGGTAAGATTAAATTCTATGTGTGAAGTTAAAACTGGTCTAAAGGAGTCAGGTTATAGTGATTACATAAAGCTAAAAGGATCGGTAGAATCAATAAATTACTTGCCCATTGTTAAAAATGTGAAAAAATTCAAGGCACCTATAATATCACAAAATGATTCAATTATTATAAAAAATATTAAACATTATGAAGATGCCACCTCTGATAAGCACTCTATTATTCTATGGCCATCTATGAGAGGTGAAAAACACTTCTGTTTACTTAACCCAAATAAATATACTTTTACTGGGAACTTTTTTGGTATAGAACCACGTAATAATAACATTGAAAGTAGTCTTTTTCTGGTTCTAAACTCAACATTAACATTCTTAATGTTCGAAGTTTTATCAAGACATGGATTTGGAGGTGGTTCCGCGATTATGGTAAAGTCGGATCTAACTAATCACATGATAATCTATAATCCAAATCTGCTCAATCAACGTGAATCAGACATTATTTCTAAAAGTTTTATAAGTAGAGAGATAAAAACTATTTTCGAAGAATGTGGTATAAACTTTGATAAGGCAATCAGAGAGCAAGAACCCAACCCACTTTTAGATAGAGCAGAACTTGATAAAATCGTTTTTGATGGACTGGGATTAACTAAGGATGAAAGAAATGAAGTATACTGGTCAGTTTGCGAGTTAGTAAAGCAGAGAATTGACAAAGCTAAAAGCTTGAGGAATTAAAATGGTAAAATCATTTGACGTTAAAGTACGGTATAGGATCTATGGGCATCATAGAATTATTTAGAATAGAAAATGGAGAATTTTGAGGTGGTTATATGGCACTGCATAAAGAGATAATAGATAATAGTGAAGGTAACAAACTAGCTAGCTTTTTAAATGATACACTAAAAGAAAACAGCGGAGGAAATTTTGACATTGCAACTGCTTTCTTTAACATAGGTGGCTTTGCCTTAATTAAAGATAACATTGGTAAATCAGTTAAATTTAGACTTTTATTAGGGAAATCGCCTGAACTTCAGAGTAACGTAACCCTTGGAGACGTTTTACTTAATGAATTAAAAAAAGAAGTTGAAGGTCTTGATCTTTCCAAGGAATCCAATAGAACTGTAAAATTTTTTATTGAATTCCTGAAACAGGACAATGTAGAAGTAAGACTTTTTGAGAAGTTCCTTCACGGTAAAACTTATATATTTAATGATAGGGTGGTTATAGGTTCTTCAAATTTTACCCATGCTGGGCTTACTAGATATGGGGAGCTAAACACGTGGCTACAGGAATCTCAGGCTATATACACAAGAAAAGAATGGTTTGACAAATTCTGGGCAGAGTCTATAGATTTTAAGAAGAATTTAATAGAACTTTTGGAAAACTCAAGATTTGGTAGCAAAGAATATTTCCCATATGAAGTTTATATAAAAACACTCTATGAAATGCAGAAAGAAGATATAAAGGAAGAGCAGAAGGAAGAAAAACCCAACGGGATGCCTGAAACTAAGGTCAATCTAGCACAATTCCAGGAGGACGCAATTTCTAGAATATGGACCAGGATGAAGAAATATGGTGGGTGCATAGTGGCTGACTCGGTAGGGTTGGGTAAAACATGGATCGCAAAGAAAATCCTTGAGCAAATAGGGTATTATGAGAGAAAAAATATACTGGTTGTTTGTCCAGCCCAGCTTAGAGAAATGTGGAGAAATGAGCTCAAAAAAATAGATACCAAAGAGAATATACTTTCATATGACGAACTTGCATCTAAAAACTACTTGGATAAAGCAAAAAAGACACTTGGGGGACATCTGAATAATGTAGAATTAATTGTAGTTGATGAAAGTCATAATTTTAGGAATCCCCTAACAAATAAATGGGAAAATTTTTTCTCTCTTGTAAATGATAATATTTCAAGTTCTAACAATAGACCATACATTTTGTTCCTTACAGCAACTCCAATTAATAATACTATTTGGGATTTATACTGGCAAATCATGCTTCTTGTATTAATGGATGGATCAGCTTTTGTCAAAGAGAATATACCCAACTTATTGAAATTCTTCAGAACGGCAAATGATAACCCTTCAATGTTAAATGACCTCTTAAATGAGATATCGATTCGAAGAACTAGAAACTACATAATTGAAAATTACCCTGGTGCATATATATTTATTGATAAACCAAACGGAGAAACAGAAAAGTTTAAAATCACATTTCCAAAACGTGTTCTTGAGAATATCAATTACAAGCTTGACATCACATATAGGGGAATGTATAGGGAAATATCAAACATCTTAACTGACGGGCTTACCATGGCCTATTACCGTATTCTTGAATATAAGAAAGAAGGAGTTAAAACAGAAGATGAGAAACTGGCACTAGGAAGGATGATTGCTATCGGCGGCATTTTCAGAACAATATTGCTTAAAAGATTGGAAAGCAGCGTATACTCCTTCAGGAAAAGTATATCAAACCATATTAAATTTCTTGAAGATTTAAAATTATACCTTAAAAATGAAAAACTGCTCACAAAGAATAGTTACATTAAATATATACTCAGATCAGACGAAGAGCTAGAGGATAGTGATATAACTGGCGTTCTCGATGACTTCAATGCATCTGAGTATCGTGAAGGGGATCTATTAAGAGACATAAACAAAGACATAGAATTGCTTAATAACATACTGGTTAAGGTTAACAGAATTAAGCCGGTAGATGACTCAAAACTTACGGTTTTAAAGGAGAAGCTTCTAGAATTATCTAAAGGTGGACAGATTGTTCTTTTCACATATTATGCCGACACTCTTGATTATATTTATAATGAGATTACTAAAGATAAGCGGTTCTCCAAACTAAAAGTTGAAGCTATTTCCAGTTCTGGAATTACAAGTAAAAACCCTGGCCAGCGTGAAGAGATACTACATAAATTTTCTGAGAAGAAAATTGATATAATTCTGAGTACTGATGTTTTGTCCGAGGGGCAAAATCTTCAAACAGCTAAATATTTAATTAATTATGATTTGCACTGGAATCCTACAAGAATGATCCAGAGAGCTGGCAGGATTGATAGAATTGGATCACCATACAATGAGATTTTTGTTTATAATTTCTTCCCAGAAGATGAACTTGAGACATTACTGAAGCTTGTTGAGGTACTTCAAACCAAGATTATAAACATTGATAAATCAATAGGCCTAGATGAGCCTATTCTCGGAGAGGAAATACATCCTAAAGTATTTGGAATCATTAGAAGAATAAAGGAGAAAGATGAATCGGTCTTTACAGAATTAGAAAATGATGTGTTTGGCGGAGGAGAGATGTTCTACCAGCCTCTGAAAGATTTCCTGAAAAATAAAGGTATTGAGGAACTAGAAAAAATACCAAATGGCGTATTCAGTGGATTGAAAAAAAACAAAATATCAGGAATATTCTTTTATTACAAATATGGAGATGATTTTGATTTTTGGTATCTATACGATTTAAAATCAGGTATAATGCTTAAACATAAGACTGAGATTTTAGATTTTATAAAATGTAAACCGGACGAAATACGTGTAATTCCGGACTTTTTTGAACGGATTTATGATATAAACAAATTAGTTCTGGAAGATATACAAAGAACGTATAAAGAAATTGAGTTGGGCAATACACAAGACTCACAATTGAAAGAACTAAATCGCTCCAATAGTACCAAATTTATAAAGAAAATGATTGATGAAATTGAGATACAGTTGAATAATTATCTATATGAATATCCCAACGACACAGTAATTGAAAATGTATGGGAAGATATTAAATCAACACTTCTCTCACTTCCACCTACCAAAAAAAGACTTCAGGTCTTGAGAAAAATATGGAAGACTTATAAAATTGACAATAATTGGAAGAATATGATAGAAGAATTAGGGGATTTCATGAGTGATAAGGGCACGTTTAAGAATAAAGAAATTGAGCCATTTGATGAGTCTAAATTGGTACTAGTAACCGTAGACTTTATATCATAACCCGTTCTATTAAATCTATCATAAAGCAAATAATTTCTAATAGCTTTTTGATAGTAAAGGGATTATTTTTCAACTATTACAGAAATTAAAATTGTTATCATGTTTATGGTATAGTAGCGTAAAACGCCATAAAAATTTGAACACTAAATGCTAAAGGAAAATTATTACATAATTTATTACAGATATAACATTTTGTCAAGAATAGCCCAGTTAAAGATTGTGTCCAGAATTTTGTGTATTTATAAAGGATACCGCTTCTGAAACATTTCCTTTATTTCATCCTTGCATTTATAATATCCGTTCATCTTCCTGAATGCATGCTTTGAATTGTATTCTATTG
>JAKAYH010000201.1 GCA_021826835.1 Thermoplasmata archaeon
CATGAATCACACTTACAATTAACGGAACGGAAAGTTAATTGAAGTATTGCTTTTAACCTTTTACACTGAAATACTTTTCGCATAATCGAGATACGAGATTAAATAACGGACGAAAAGGTGGTTCCTAATCTCTAAGAGAGTAAAGGATATATTGACAGCTGCCTGCGTCCTCTGCAAAGTCGCCTTGATAGCAGAAGATTTCATTGGACATAAGCTGGATGTACTCTACGGCAGAAACGACTCCACTCTTGTTCGGCATTGTTGCGGACATTTCTCATCTGCTTTGCTATTCCCTTAAAGTCCATGACTGTAAGAATTATAACAGGCTTTGCCCTTCACATGAGTAGGGCTTGTGGTCTAGCGGTTATGACATCGCTCTCACACAGCGAAGGCCGCCGGTTCAAATCCGGCCAAGCCCATTTAAAATATTAAGCGAATACTTTAAATTGTTTCCACAGTTATTATTATTATGACTTATATTGCCAAGTACGAGAGTATGTTGCATGACCCAGACGTAAAGAGATAGTTCGATAACCTGAAGACAAAATCGATTCTTACGGCAACGGTATATCTGAGAATACTTGGGGATTACTGCGAGCTTACCGGTGAAACACCCCAGAAAATCATAAGGGATGCCAGGGAGAGTCCAGTTGAATTCAGGGATAAATTTTCAGACTTCATAAGGGACCTTGAGAAGAAAGGAAAGGCAGTGTCGATCAATTGAGGAAACTGAAAGAAGATGCAACTAATTCAATAGAGGGTGTCAGGATGAAGAGATTATCGACTTCCACCGTACCAAATCTTTCAAAGAAAGGAAAGGAAATTTACACCAAGATGAGTGAAAAGGATGAGGAACTAGCGTTGATGTTTAGAATAGTAGCATCTAAGGAGACATTAGTAAAGTCTCTGTTCGAATCCATGAAAGATGTTAATTTCATAGATAAGGCAAGGAAACTTATTTCATCACATTCCGAAAGACAGAGTCTGAATCTCACAAGGAATTGTCCCTAAAGCGTGTTTGCTAGTGTCTGTTATCTTCCATCTAATTACCTAACTTTTTAGGTATTTTTGATCACTACATCCATGATTTCCTTCTGTACCGCCGAAAGAGCAACAACTGATTCCCATTTGAATTGACTCCTCTGATCCTCCAGATATACCCTGTAACAGGTTCTCATTGTATCTATGGCCTCCGATCCTGATATTCCCTTCTTCTCCAGTATGTAAGAAAGATAACTGAGTATGGAATATGCCAGATAGCATATCTTCACATGGCCTTCGATATGGGACTTCAGCCATACCCTCACAGGCCTCAGATCAAGAACGCCCTTCATCTGCTTGAATGCCCTCTCCACAGAATCCTTGTCGTAGTATTTTCTTACGACATCGTTAATGCAGAGATCCGTATTGTGGAATATGAGGGAATATCCGAGATATTTCGCTATATCCTCATTTGAGGAATGCTCGTAATAGTGATCCTTCTTCAGGGATTCCATGGCCGGATTATATACGATGATAAGCCTTCCAGAAAGGAAAGCGGCATCGGTGCAGTACACCTTTGTGTTCTTCAGCGGTACCATGCGTTTCTTTGTGTAGATATCGTTCCTGTCGATTCCATCAATGATCCTCTTCAGGTCCGGCGTTTTCTTGAGGCCGCAGATCATGGTGAATTTCAGTTCCAGCATGGATTTTATCCTTCCCGGATCCGACATTCCGCGATCCATGATAACCACGGTATACCTCTTAAGCCACAGATCCTTAACAATATCGTCCATGATGGATCTGTTGGATACATTGCCCGGGTATACGCGGTGGAACAGCGGAAATCCTCTCTTCTCCGTCACAACGAGAGCGATCTGCATGAGCTTCTTTATCCTGCCCTCCTTTCCCTTTCTTGGTCTGGAATCAAGGGAGTCTCCCGTGAAATACGTATCGGTAACATCTATTATTACAGCCCTCCTGTCCCCTTCAATGTGGAGGAAAAGAGATGCAAGCTTCTCCTCCATGGCTGAGAAATCCATATGGTTTATTTCCTGAAGGGATTCATAAAGATCCACGGTATCAATACTTTCAATGCCAAGGTATCTCAGTATCTCTGTCTCCCGCAGATATTCAGGCATTCTGTTTATTGCGGGCCGGTCAAGAAGCTGTGAATATACCATGACAGATGCATTCCCCGGGATCATGGAGTTGATTCCCAGACTGGATGATATCCTGTGAACCACCTCAACGTCCAGTGATCTGCGCACCTCCATTGCTCTCACATCATTGGATGATATTTTCCGCATCACGGAGCTTTCCATCTCCTTGCCCACGTATCTTATGAACTCCTGTTTCACCTTGCCGTCCACCCTCCTATTGCGTACCTCGGCGAGATATGTTCCGGATTTTGTCCTGATTTTTCTTATGAATGTCGTAGTGTATAATTAAACACTACACAGTATTTACATGTTTCGATGGGGGCGCAATAATTAAGACTTGAAGAACGTAGTGAATAAAAGCGGTCAAAAAGTTAGGTAATTAATTAAGAGGTTAATCGATATTTTCAAAGCAATTGGTATACCAATTATTATTAAGTTGTTATCAAAAATAACTGCAAGGATAAGTAAAAGAAGACCTCTAAATTGTTTTTCCACCAGAAAGTGGCAGAGATAAAATTAAAAACAATTGAAAATATAACAGTTCAATGAGCAATGTGAAACCGGCCCATGAACAACCAATAGCCATAGTTAAAGAATGTTATAATGCAAAAACCGTACTACCAGAATTTCAGAGAAGCTTTGTCTGGGCTAATTCTGACATACAAGATTTATTGGTTTCTATACTAAATGACTATTTTATAGGGACTTTCCTATTCATCAGAAGAGGGAAGGAATTTGAATTTAAATTACGTTATATTGAAGGTCTTCAAGAATTGAGGGAGTCTCTTCCAAAAGTAGTGGATGAGAGCCATTCAGAAAAAGCTGTTTTGGATGGGCAGCAAAGAATTACTGCCCTGTTTTATGTTCTATATAACCCCCCCGGGATTTCTCCAAAGGGTGCATCATACCCACATAGATATTTTGTGAAATTAAGCAAACGCTTGACAGCAACAACTTCCGAAGATTGGGATACCTCTGACATACTTGCCATTTCAGAGCATGACGCGAGAAAGAACCATGAATTGGACCTTGGAGAAGGCAAAAGGAAATATTCATTTGGAGAACTTATTGAACGTTGTGAAAACTTTAATAAAGTCCTTGAACAGAATTGGTTCAAGCAATACTGTTTTAGTGAACAACTCATCCCATTTGCTTGCTTAAGAGATAGGGATTCACTTTCATCATGGTTGGGAGAGTACGTTGGCTATGCACTTGCTTCAGGAAAGGAGTATAAATCAGTAGATACCGAACGAAAGACCATCGAGTCTTTATTCAGCAATTGGTTTAATTTTGAAATTCCAGTTTTGACCTTGGAAAACAAGTCATTTGCTGAAGTTGCTGAGATATTTGAGAGGATAAATAGGACTGGGGTTCAACTCTCTGTTTTCGCACTTGCAACAGCAGTATTTTACAAACAAGGTATAAAACTAAGAGACTTATGGAAAAATTATTACAACAATGATGAAAATGAAATCACGGGCTTTTGTTCTATAGACAATGAAGAATACCCAAAGTTCATTCTTCAAATCATCGCCTTACTTAAAGGAAAAGATGTGAAAAAGAATGTTCTTATAAACCCAAAAGTATTCAAATTCAATGCCACAGATTGGAAAGAAGCATGTTCTTTGCTAGATAAAGCGTTCATGAGGGCCAAGAATACAGTGACAGGTTACGGTGTTTTCAGATCAGAGTACCTCCCATACAAGACAATCCTCGTTAGCCTGGCTGCCCTTTTGAAGAAAGCTAGAAATGCAGATGATTTTCATAAAATCGATAGCTGGTACTGGAGTTGTGTTGTGACTGGCAGGTATGCTGGTTCAAGTGATACTGCAATCAAACAAGATTTTGATGATGTATCTGAGTGGCTCTCTAATGATAACAAAAAACCATCCGTAGTTCTAAATGCACAAGCAGAAATCGACAATTTGAGCTTTAGAAAGGTCATGCAGGGCGGATTATACAAAGCCATACTAACCGTAATTGCTCTTAAGAGCCCCAAAGATTTTTACACCGGACAATCAGTTGAACTGAGTACATTAAATGACCATCACATATTTCCTAAGAAGTCAGGCTTAGCATTAGAAGATGAGAATTCAATACTTAATAGGACTCTAATTTCAGAGGTTACTAATAAATCCATTTTGAACAAGAAACCGTCCTCTTATCTTGACGAAATGAAGTCTAGACTTCGAAATGATAGGATGATTACGGAGACTTTGGATAGTCATCTGATCAGCAGTGATGCCCAACAATATTTAAGTGGTGACAACTACACCGAATTTATTATCACAAGAGAAAATTCAATTAAAAGTGAGTTGAAAGCCTTAATTTTTTTATGACTGGTTGACTTTTGACGGTCTGAATATTGAGGCTCTATTGTGGTTGCCTATGCATTTTTGCAAAAGTATTGGGTGGTGCGAGCGGTGAAATTAATTAAATTTTAGAGTTGTCAAAACCTCCCCCGTCATCATAAGGCCTTCTAAAACATTTACCTTTATCTTTTCGAAGTCCTCTTTGCTTGGTTTAGCACCAAGTGACTTTATTACAGACTTCAACTTTTCTTCGAAGTTGTCAGCGATGTTTTTTCTTCTCTCTGCTTTGGAGCCTGAAAATTTACTATACAATTCTAAAGAGTACGTGGAGATACGTTCAGTTTGGAACATTTTCTTGAAGTTTTTGTCGAATACCCCATCTTCAAGGGACTTCTTAATTCTTTGATTTCTTATGATAGTTGAAATTTTGTTATCATTGATATTATCTATACCAGATGCTATGTCCACAAAGTCCGACACAACTCTAATGAGGGATTCGGTTTTGTTTTCGTCATCGTATTCCATGGAAGCTATAATACTAAACCTTTGAAATGGTGCATACCTACTCATCAACCCTTTAATGGCTTGGAGGGGATGGTCGTCAGAAACCTCATCATTCTCATCTCCTATTCGAGTGAAAGTATCTCCCGACGGGTTGATGCGTATTAAATTAGCATGATATTTTCCTTCGCCGATTACTGGTTCACTGAACTCCTCTCCTGCTACAGTTTCTTGATTCCCCTTGTTTAGCAAACGACGTCTTACTGCGTGTAAATATGCTTCGTTGAAATATCTTCCAAATTCTTCGAAT
>JAKAYH010000202.1 GCA_021826835.1 Thermoplasmata archaeon
GCATCACTGCTCAGAAACAGTGTTAAGGTCCCGGTATACAGCGTTTCCGGGGGTATCATAGCATGGCATCTGAGGGATTTTGAGGTAGAATGAATATACAAGAATTCCCCACAGATCACAATTTTTTGAATGTTCAAAGGGCAAACAAGATTCTGAACATATTACGCACAACATTTTTGAAAAATGAACCTGGCAGAATTGTAGCTAAAAGGCTTGAAAACGTTGATTTAATACCTGATAAAACTGCTGTATTTGCCCTTGGAAAAGCTGCGGAATCCATGGCTGCAGGAATAAGCGAGACAAACTTTAGATCGTCAAAATTAAAGATTATACTCGCTCCATTTGCCGTAAATTCCTCTGATTCCGATCTTAAAATATTCAAGGGTAACCACCCCATACCACTTGCTGATTCATATGAATCAACGCGCAAGATTATGAACCTATTACAAAACGCAAAGGAGGAAAATTTGATTGTTCTCCTTTCGGGAGGAGCATCTGCACTGTTTGAATTACCTGAAAGCGGTATAGACGATCAAACGTTCTCTAATATAACTAAATGTCTGCTGAACGCGGGCACTGATATAGAATCTTTCAATGCTTTAAGGTGTGGTATTTCATCAGTTAAATGCGGAAAGATTCTTCAAAAATTGAATTTTAACAGATACATGGTTCTGCTTATATCTGATGTACCTTCTAATGAATTATACCTCATAGGCTCCAACCCCTTTGCTGTACATCACTTTAATTTTGGAAGCATCAAAAGTTCCTGTATTCCTGAAGATCTACGCCCCGTTGCGAACAGTTATAACCTGAATCATGAAAGTAAAACAGATATGGAGCTTATTCTGAGTGGAGAAATATTTGCTGATTCATTAACTGCAAATATTAAGATGTATTCTGATCAATACGATATACTGAGCCTTGGGCAGATACTTATTGGAGATATCATGGAGGTATCGAAAAAACTTCCTCTAATATTGAGAAAGATATTCGCTGAAAAAGGAAAACCTTTCTGGTTTACGGGGTTTGGAGAGACCACAGCAAAGGTCAATGGTAATGGGAAAGGAGGCAGAAATACTGAACTCTCTCTAAGAATAATGCTGGAAATGAACAAAAATGAAGTATTTTCATTAATGTCCACGGCAACCGATGGTGATGATGGTAACAGTGGACTGATGGGAATGATGGTTGACGATAAATTGAAAAGAGAAACACTTAATACTGATTTTAAGGGCTATCTTGACAAAAGTGATTCTGCAGGGTTTGCAAGAAGATATTCGGTTCAGGTTGAAACGGGATTTACCGGAACCAACGTTTCCGATATTATAATTGGATATTATGGAGGGTATAATGAGAACATTAATAGGGAAAAATAAGGGCGGATACATTGATGAGGAAAAGAATCTAATATATATGGGAAAAGAAACCATACAGATCCCATTTAACATTTCAATCAGGAGTGGAGATATAATAAAGATCAGGGGAAATGAATACCTCATATCGGACGGCATCCCATATGATTTCGGTTCTGCAGGTATCAGAGGAGCGCAAATTATAAATTCCAAAGATTCAGCGGCAATTGTATCAGCATCAGGAATCAGAAGCGGTGCAATTGTACTGGAATCAGGGATAGGATCTGGTGCATTATCTGTACAAATAAGCAGCGTAATCGGAGAAAAAGGAATCATAGTTGGAATAGACCGTGATAAAAGCACTGAGGCCATAGTTAGAAAAAACATGGAATTATTCAATACAAAGGCGCAACTTGAATTTCACAATATAGATATAAACGAATTTGATTTCACTTCAGAGCAAAGGAAATTTGATGCGGTTTTTCTGGATCTGCCGGATCCATGGTTATGCTTGAAAAATGTGGTAAGTTCTCTGAAAATGGGGGGGCGTATTATTACCTACCTGCCGAACTTTGACCAGGTTGAAAATACTGTTCTGGAAATGGAAAAAAATGGTCTGTATGTTATTGAAACATTTGAACTTATTAAGAGAAATCTTCTTGTGAGGAAGGATGCAACGAGACCTGACAGTGAGGGCATAATGCATACGGCTTTCATAACAATGGCTGTAAAGAAAACTATGCAACAAATCATCGTTTGAAATTAAGTTCTAAATTGAAGGTTGAAAATTTTTTAAAATATCTCAAGGGCCAAATTAATAGAAAATTATCTGTAAAATTTCCTCTCTCGGAGTTTATGTTTAACTTTATGTACCTCTAACGAGTATTGAAACTTGATTTTCGCATGAAACAATGATAGTGTTTGTCATGCGGAAGTCAAGGTTACAGCCAATACCCTAAAGTTCATATCAGGTCTCCAAACATTATTGAGGCTTGGGAAAAATTCATTCCAGTGCCTTTCACAGAAGAGTCTAATATTCCAGATGTCGCAATAACTGCTGTTTTATCTTATGGGTCTGAACACCTTAATGATTTTAATATAAATTCAATAAGGCAATAATTACGAAATACCATTGGTAGAAACTTTAAAGTAGAGTATCATCATTGTACATTAACAGATTTGTTAATTGAGGATGACAATGAATGAAGTTTCTTCGCTTTATAAAATAAGAGATTCTGCTCTTTCTAGTGGACGGGCAGTATACAATACTTCCCAACTAGCACACCTCATAAATAAAGATAGAAATGTTGCTGCAGTTTATTTGTCGAGATTGGTTCAAAAGAAACTGGCAATAAGACTTATCAGAGGAAAAATATCATTTGTCGAAGATGATTTTGTCATAGCTTCACAACTAGTTGAGCCATCATATATTTCTCTTGACTCTGCGTTATTGTTTCATAATGTTATTCAACAAGTTCCCCGTTATATACAGTCAGTAACCCCGGTAAATTCAATTACATATCATGAACTGGGCTTGGAATATCATAAAATAAACCCCGGCCTTATGTTTGGATTTGAGCGTCACAAAGTCTCCGGCAGTTACTGTTTCGTTGCAACCAGGGAAAAGGCACTGCTTGATGGCTATTACCTTAAACTGTTCACATTAGATGATGTTTTGGAGTTAGGAAGAACGAGTGAGTACAAAAAACTAAGGCCCCTTTTTCTTAAATTCATTGGAAAGGGTAAGAAAAAGATGTTAGAGGTATTTCAATGATAGGTGCGAAATCAATCAGAGAAATGGCAAAAGTTTCAGGTTTAAGACCATGGCAACAGGAAAAGCACTATCTACAGAGTGTTTTACTCTCCTCTTTGTCTGATTTACCATTAGTTTTCAAAGGTGGTACTTATCTCTGGTTTTTTCATGGTCTTAATAGATTTTCGGAAGACTTAGATTTTACCATAACGGGGAATATAAAAAAGGATCTCCCAGAATTTGTTTCAAAATCCCTTAATCTTTATGGCTTTTCTAACAAATTGAAGAATATAAAGAATGAGGAAACGGGGATTTCAGCAAGGTTCATGATTAATGGTCCACTAAACACTTCCCAAAGGGACAGTTGTGTTATATATGTGGAGGCAAGCGGAAGAGAAACAATACTTTTGCCTAAGATTCCTCTAAAACTGGATTTTCCTCAGTATGATCTTCCTATTAAGAATTTACTTGGAATGAACCTTGATGAAGTTGGCGCAGAAAAAGTCAGGGCAATATTGACCAGGAAAAAAGCTAGGGATATTTTCGATCTATACTATCTTATAGGGAGGAAAAATATAAAATTTGACGTAGACCTTATTAATCAAAAGATAAGCTTTTACGGATTGGCATTCAACAAGTCATTATTTCTAACCAATTTGAAAGAACGAGAAGAATCTTTTGCCAGAGAAATGAAACAAATAGTTCTTGGAGAACTGCCACCATTCGAGGAAGTTTTCAAAAGAATCTCAATTTGGGTCAATTTCAGATAGTTCCTCCTTTACTTACACGCAAAAAACTCCATTCACCAAAGTGTATTATAACAACTACACCAAATTTTATATCCCGGCTTCCGGATTCGAACCAGAGACCTGCGGATTACGGCGGTTTCACCCCGTGTTCCCTCTACAGTCCGCCGCTCTACCAACTGAGCTAAGCCGGGTAAAGGCAAATAGTCTCCCACATTAAAAATCTTTTTCAATTTCCGCCATAGCAGTTTCAGATCATAACACTTAGATAAAATGGCAGGTTATTGATTAATGAGTCAAGGGGTTGATATAAGGAATATTGAAGTAAATGGATTTCCACTCATCAGACATCACGGAATGATAGCTAACAATACTTCTGCAGCACTTGTTGCGGCAAACGGAAAGATCTCCTGGGCATGTCTCCCAATTTTTTCTTCCCCTCCGGTATTTGATTGCATTCTTGATAGTAAGAAGGGCACATTTTTTCACATTTGCCCGGCGGATACTCAGGGGATAACTGTAAAACAGGAGTATGTTCATAAGACTCCTGTTCTCAAAACATCATTTTATAAGAGTGATAAGAAAATACTTGAAATAACCGACTTTATGCCTGAAACAAGATATGAAAACATAAAGTTTCCAGAAATTCACAGAATAGTGAGATCATTTCAAAATGCCATAGATGTTTCAATAAAAGTTACAATGAGAGCAGACTATGGTGATCTGGGAAAAATAACAGATAAAAGTGAAAAAGGATTTACAGTTTCATCCGGTAAACGTGAAATAACATACATAAGCACGGTTCCCGTAAATCTGGATCAAACCGGATTGAATCAGACATATACATTCAAAGAAAATTCCACAGAAATCTTTGTCATAGCCTATGGATTAAAGGATCACATTTCCATAGAAGATTTTAAGTCCATTGAACTTCTGGATAAGACCATTTCATTCTGGTCCAACTGGTATGATGAGAGTACATATAACGGCATATATAAGGATGAAATAATGAGATCCGCTATTACACTGAGGGGTCTGTTTTACGAGCCAACGGGACTCATGGTTGCAGCTCCAACAACAAGCCTGCCGGAATGTATCGGCGGTGAACGAAACTGGGATTACAGATATTCGTGGATCAGGGATACTGCCTATGTTATAGAAGCGCAATCATTTTTGGGTTACCATCAATACGCCACAAAATTTCTCTATGATATAATGGAGATAATAGAAAACGAAGGCAAAATAAGAACAATATATCCAATCAATTTACAGGATGATATCACCGAAAAATCTCTGGATTACGAAGGTTACATGGGTTCAAAGCCAGTGAGGATAGGCAATCTTGCATCGGATCAATTACAGCTGGATCAATATGGATCCATAATAAATGCCATTTATCATCTGTGCAAT
>JAKAYH010000203.1 GCA_021826835.1 Thermoplasmata archaeon
CTGTACCTGAATGTGACAAGCTCAAATGTATTGTATAACGACATCTTCCTGCCGCATTTCCTGCAGAGGAATTCTTTTGTCCCGGAACCGTTCGTTCCGCCCATGACAAGTGGGGAATAGCAGAATCTGCAGCTGAAATTTCCGTATTTTTCCATGATCATGGAGGCAATGTCATCATAGCCGAGTATCGGATCCATGCGGAAGATGTATTCTGATCTGTCAATGTCGAGATGCCTTTTCGGGGGACTGTAATCTATCCGGTAATCCATCAATTGTCTTTTTCTTTCTCCTGGCTCTCCGGTTCGATCCTGACTGCCCTCACCCTCTTCTCGATCCAGTGTTTCGGAACCAGCGCTTTTGCAGACGTGGCATGTTGTGTTACCGTTTTCTCAATAACCTCATATCCCTCCATCCTGATCTCCATCGGTTTCTCCGCAACCTTCTTTTTCATATTGCAATAATTTTGCAATCTCCAGCATTAAGTTTGCATCAGGAGACACATCAAAATATTGGACCTGTTAAAAATTGTATGTATAAGGGATCACTCGGTATCCAAGAATCTCGCACACCTCTAATAAGAACTAAAAAGTTAAATATTGAAAACAAATCAATTAATAATTCAAATGTGTGGGATTATTTCTTATATAGGTAAAAGCAATTGTACCAATTTATTAGTATCTGGTATTAAAAAATTGGAGTACAGAGGATATGATAGTTTTGGTTATGCGATTAAGTCCTCTTCTGCAATTATAGTGTTTAAGTCTACGGACTCATTGGAGAAAGGGTTGGAGAAAAGTAACATATATAAGATTTCAGGTAACTGTGGGATTTTTCACACTAGATGGGCAACAAACGGTAAAGTGAGTTTGGAAAATTCTCACCCTCAGGTTGATTGTAAATCAAAAATAGCTATAGTTCATAATGGAATAATCGAAAATTATTCTGATATAAAAGATAAATTGAAGAATCATTTTTTCACTTCAGAAACAGACACTGAAGTAATTCCACACTTGGTCGAAGAATATTTGAATTTAGGCATTCCCTTTTATGATGCAGTTATGAAAGTTGCAAGTGAAATTACTGGTATGTCATCTTTTGTTGCTATTCATTCTGATTATGAAGAGATGATAGCTGTAAAGAATGGAGCGCCTCTTATCTTGGCACTAGATGATATGGGATTTTTTATCTCTAGTGATGTGCCATCTGTTTTAGACAAAACTAACAGAATTATCTATTTGAGCGATGGTGATATTGTACGCTTAACCAAGGAGAATTATGAAATAACTAATTTATTGGGAGTTCATTCATCACACGACATTAAAATTGTTTCGAATGATAACATTATTTTCGAAAATGATAATTACTCACATTTAATGATAAAAGAGATTTATGATCAACTATCCATCTGGAAGAAACTCCCAAATAATGTAGTAGGTCGAATAAAACAAGCAACCAATTTATTAAGAAGTGCAGGCAGAATCTATCTGATTGGATCAGGTTCATCATATCACGTGGCTTTGTGGGGAGCTTTTGAATTTAGAGAAACCGGATTAGACTCATTGGCAATTCAACCACATGAGCTCTCTAATTTCAGAAAAATTATAAATAACCGTGACTTGTTATTGATTATCTCCCAAAGTGGAGAGACAGCAGATATAATATTCAATATAAAGACTATTAACAACGTCAAGAAAATTGGCATTATTAATGTTGAGAATTCATATCTTTCCGGAGAGGTAGATTTAGTCATTCCAATGAGCGTTGGTTTGGAGAGGGCTGTTGCAGCAACAAAGTCAGTATCTAATTCATTAATAGTTTTAACTTACCTTAGTTCTCTTCTAGTTGGTTCCGAAAAAGTTGCAAATCTTGATGTTAATCTTTTGGAGCTAAACAAATTTAATCTTGTTGTACCCTCCATAGTGTCAAAGATAGAAGAAATTGCAAATTTATTAGTTAATGAATCCCAACTGTTTATATGTGGGAGTGGTAGTAATTATATACTTTCAATGGAAGGTGCATTGAAAATAAAGGAAGTTACATATATTCACGCTGAGGCTCTAGATTTGGTATCTTTGAAACATGGACCCTTAGCAATGATTGAAGAAGGCACAAAGGTTATTGTCTTGGTTGATGACAAAAAACAACTCAGAAATTTAAATGAACTAAAAGCAAGGGGAGCCGTCATAATAGGAATATCAAAAAGTAACTTCGAAATTTTTGATTATTTTGTGAGGTCAGTTGAAGCAGGTATTTTTTCATTCGCACCAACCCTTTTTATTTTGCAATATCTTTCTTATTCAATTGCAATTAAGAAGGGATTAGATCCTGACAAACCTCGAAATTTAGCCAAGTCGGTGACTGTAAGATGAATGGTTCTATTGAATCACAATTGCTTGATATTTTTCGTGCTTACGACATTAGGGGTGTGGTACCAGACCAATTAAACGAGAAAACCGCATTCAGGCTAGGTCAGGCATTTGGAAGTAGTATAGAAGAGGACAAGGGTGTTTGCGTTGGTAGGGATGTTAGAGGGTCAAGTAAAATGATATTTACTTCTTTTTGTAAGGGTGTAATATCTACGGGTGTTGATGTTATTGACCTAGGAAAAGTCCCTTCTCCGGTTTTATATTTCAACACATTAAATTTAAATCTATCTGGAGGTGCTATAATAACTGCCTCGCATCTTCCAAGTAATTGGAACGGCGTAAAATTTTGTGATAACAAGGGTATAGTAGTTTCAGATGGAACTGGATTAGAAATTATTAAGAAATCAGTTTCATCTAAACCAAGAAAACCCAAAAAAATAGGCAAAATTATATTATACACTAATGGTGTAGATGAATATGTTAACTTCTTGATTAGTAAAGTCACAATAGAAAATCCACCAAAGATAGTTTTTGATTTTGGAAATAGCGTCACCGCTAATATTGTCCCAAATATCATGGAAAAACTAAAAATTAAATTTTCTATGATTAATGCTGACCAAGGAAAGCAAATCAGACCTTCAGAACTGACTTCATATTCATTGAAAGGCTTGAAGGATGAGGTGTTAAAAACAGAGAGCGACATAGGAATTGCATATGATGGAGATGGAGATAGGGTTGGTTTTGTGGATGATGTTGGCAATATTTACCCAAAAGGGGAAAAAATAATTCAGATCTTTGCAGGAAGTATTTTGGAAGAAAAAAAAGCGAAAATTGTTATAGATGTGACTTGTTCAACATCCGTATCTAAATACATTATCGATATGGGTGGTGAACCAATAATAATAAGGGTTGGACATAGTTATTCTGCAAACAGCGTTTTGAATCTAGGAGCTATGTTTGGGGCACAGTACAGTGGGCATTATAGTTTTCCCGAAATGAATTGTATTGATGATGCTATTTTTGCTAGCTTTAAGATGATAGAAATTTTATCTAAAAGCAAGAAAACCTTACATTCCCTAGCTGATCATTTACCTCTTTCATATGCAAGCGAAGTTTTAGAAATAGAGTGTGATGATAAGAAAAAATTTCTAATTATTGAAAACATTGCCAGAAAGGTAAAGGAACTAGGGTACTTATCAGAACAGGTGGATGGAGTTAAATTCTTTTCAAACGAGCATAAGAGTAATTGGGTTTTAATAAGAGCATCTAATACTTCTCCTATTATAAGAGTTAATGCGGATGGAGAAACAAAAGAAATAGTTAAACAATTATTGGATCAAGGGATAACTTTAGTAAAAGAGGCTATGGAAAAATGATTAATCAGGCGGTTATCTTAGCGGCTGGGAAAGGAAAACGAATGAAAGACGGTGTTAAAGATTCATATTTAGAATCAACACCAAAGTCTTTAATAGATGTTAATGGTGTTCCTCTAATCTCAAGAACGGTTAAGAGTTTGATCTCTGACGGAATACAGGTTTTTATCGTTATAAATAAAAATGAGGAGAGTAAATTTAGAAAAGCACTTTCAAACTACGATATTACTTATTGTTACGAAGATGAACCACTGGGAACTGCCCACGCTTTATATTCTGCAAGGGATTTCATAACCGACAAATTATTCGGGGTGTTTATGGGTGACGATATTTTTGATTATGAAGAGTTACAAATTAAAAATAAAGATGCTCCAACAATATTCGCATACTTACATTATGACTGTATAAATTATGGAGTTTTAGATGTTGATGGCAATCAAGTTGCTAGGAGTATAATAGAAAAGAAGAAACTAGGAAAAGGACTTGTGAATACGGGTATTTATGTTATGCCTAATGAATTTTTTGAACTGTTCAAAACTATAACCCGAAGCAGTGATTCAGCAGAATATTTCCTTACAGATGTGATATCAAAATTTTACTTTTTGAGTAAAGGCTTTAAAGTAGAAATTATAAATGAGTGGCAAGGAATTAATTATCCAAAGGATCTGAAGACTGTAATGCTAAAAATAGAAGGAAATCCAATAATAAGACTCGCGAGAATGAGTGATGTTGAAAGATTAATTACACTATTTAGTCAATTGAGCGAAAGTTCAATCGAAGTAAATTATGACAAAGAAAAAGGAAAAGCAGAATTGAAAAGGATTGTAGAAAATCCAAATCAATACACCCTAGTAGCAGTTGTTGAAGATTATGTTGTGGGAACAGCAACTTTATTGGTACAAAATAATCTAACTCATGGTGCTTCACCATATGCACATATTGAGAATGTTGTAACAGATAAAGAGTGGAGAAATAAATCAATAGGTAAAATGCTTGTAAATGAACTGATTCATATTGCGAGGCAATTGAGTTGCTATAAAGTAATATTAAATTGCAATATGTATAATTCAACATTTTACGAAAAGTTAGGCTTTATTTCAACGAATGAAATTGAAATGCGCTTCAACCTGAATGACGATTTCAATCAGTAACCAATGACTGGATTAGTATTCGCTTAATTTCTATGCTACTGTGGGTTCTGTAAATGCTCATTGAAAAATATCCAAAATCGGCCAAGTAAAATTCCCCACTCATATTTATATTTTTATCCATTTTATCTATGGCGATCATTTAGTGTGCACGCCGAGGAGAATAAATGACTAATCAATGTAAGTTTGATATGGGAAATTACCTGTTTATCCCATTAGCGAAGGATACATGCGCCTCAGTGATGAGGGGTATGAAGTTATCGTGCAGCCTGTAACCTCATCAGACCAGTTGGAGTTAGACCAATCTATGAAAGAATCTGAAATCATAGTAGCGAATCGGACGCATTGGTTGAGCAATCGCCGATGTGAAA
>JAKAYH010000204.1 GCA_021826835.1 Thermoplasmata archaeon
CCCCTTGGGATTGCCCATGCCATAGGGCTTACAAAGAATTTTATAAATGGTGATAAATTTGTAGTTTTTCTTGGAGATAATTACATTCAGGACGGAATATCTGAGCTTTATGACAGTTTTATATCTCAGAACAGTGACGGAATGCTGGGCCTGGTACATGTATCAAACCCTTCACAGTTTGGCATAGCTGAAGTTAAAAATGGAAAAATAGTGAAGCTTGTGGAAAAACCAAAAATTCCAGCCTCTGATCTTGCCATAGCGGGCGTTTACTTCCTTTCAGCTAAGGTGTTTGATTTTATTGAAAAACTTAAGCCTTCGGGAAGAGGGGAATATGAAATAACTGAAGCCTACCAGAATATGGTGGATAGTAAGCTGAATATTGGATATTCAATAATATCAGGATGGTTCAAGGATACAGGAACTGTGGAAGATTTCCTGGACTGCAACAGGCTAGTGCTTGATAAGCTGGTCAACAAATCCGATATAAACCAATTGAGAAAAAACGTTTCAGGAAGAGTCCAGATTGCAGAGGATGCGTTTATCTCAGATAATTCCAGGATACTTGGCCCATGCTTCATTGGATCAGGATCAAGAATAGAGAATTCATATATTGGACCTTTCACAAGCATAGGGAATAACTGTAAAATTTCAAACACTGAGATAGATGACACCATAATAATGGATGGTGCTGAAATCAATTTTTCATCCAATTTCAGGATGAGAGGTTCCCTGATAGGGCCCAATGTAAAAATTAAGACAGATGGAAAAATGTCTAACCCGATCAAAGCGGTGCTGGGCAGGGATTCCAGACTGGAGTTTTAGATCATGTCCGGTGTCTTTATAATCAGTGTTGGAGATTAAGTGGGAAAAGAGGTTTCAACCATTATAAATGGAGTTGAGATCTTTACCCATTCTTGGCAGGATAAAGTTGTAAATATTGAAGAACTTGAAAAAGTTTTTTCAAAGACTCCTCCGGAAATAGTGATTAATGCTTCAGTTTAAACAGATGTTGACGGTTGGAAACATAGTCAAATTGCATAGAAAATATTCTGCAAAATTTTACTACATATCCACCGATTATGTTTTTGCGATAAAAGTGGTCATTATTCGGAGAACACAGAAGGTTGTCTACGATCTTATGATCCCTTGGCCTCTCTGCAAGCAGTTTGATCATTCTATTAATATAATGTATAAGCATATAATGTTCGTTTGGCTGATAACACCGGGTCTGCATAAATCTATTGGTCATTAGACTGATCAGTTACTTATTTTCTTACAACACCTAAACATGAATTTTTTCTTATTTTTCAAGTATAACTATTACATTGCCTATAGTCTTGGGACATGTGTTTTTCCATGAACTCTTGGTTTTGAGTTCCTATATCCGTTCTCGCTGTATGGTCAGATTGCGCTTCGAGCGCTCATACCTGATGCGAAAGGAAGGAGAATGGTAATACTGTCCGAGTCCAAACGATATGTTCATAAGAATGGGGGTACTTGATATGTAAGAGAAGGGCTGACCTGGGATTTTAAATACCTGTCCCAAAGCTATTACCTATTACCTTTTTAAGCTTTTAATAACTTCCATAAAAATGGAAGAATGTGATATTGCAATTTTAGGGGCTGGTGTGATTGGATCGAGTATTGCTTACATTTTATCGTCATTTTCACGACTTAACATAGTTGTGCTTGAAAAGGAATTAGAGCCAGCAGTTCATTCCAGCAGCAGAAATACAGGCGTGATCCACAGACCATTTTATCTGGACCCCTCCAGGAAAAATATATTTGCATTGTCTTCACAGATTTCGTATTCAATGTGGAAGGAATTGGCTATAAATAAAAAATTATCATGGAAGCAGAACGGAACTATTGAAGTTGCTTTAGAAAATGATGACTTAAAAATTTTGGAAAAATATTTAATATATTCAGAAAAAAATGGAATGGAAGAACATGAATATGCCATTCTTGATCGCAAAGAGATAAATGACATAGAAAAAGGGATAAAATCCGAATGTGCTTTTTTCAGCAAAACAGATACAAACGTAAGTTTTGGAGAATTTACACGAACAATTTTTCAGTTGGCAATTGACTGTGGCATTAAGGCTTTTTTTGGAGTTACAGTTACTAATATTGATGACAGAGAGGGAATTTTACTTTTTAATGATAACAAAGGTAAAAAGAGAAAATTGTCAGCTAAAATAATATTGAATGTGTCCGGAGGAGAGGCTTTAAAGCAAGCAAAAAAATGCGGACTGGCAAAAAGATACTCTGTCCTTCATTTTAGGGGTGATTACTGGAAACTTGGACTTAATGAAATGAATGGTATAAACCATAATATATACTCTGTCCCGAGACATTTGAAGTATCCTTTTCTCGATCCTCACTTTATCATAAGGCCCAATGGCGAAAAAGAAATCGGCCCCAATGCGCATCTGGTTAATTCCCCCTATGCCTATCCCAAAGGAGACACCAATAAGAGATCTGGCGAGAGCGATCTATTTTCTTTGCCTCTTATGCCAAAAATTAGACTTTTTGCAAATCATGAATTTATTTCCCTTGCTTTGAATGAATGGAAATCATCAACCTATCGTGGTGAAATGATTAACAGAGTTAAAAAATTTATTCCGGAAATTGATGAAAGGATGATAACAGGCAGGGGACTTTCAGGAATAAGGCATAGTCTCATAGATAACAATGGATTTGTTCCAGAGGCAATTATTGAAAAAGGTGAAAAAAGTTTACATGTATTGAATTTTAATTCTCCAGGAGCAACAGGTTCTCCTGCCTATGCAATCCACATTTACTCCGAAATTAAAAAGATGGGACTTCTTCCGGAAGAAAAAAGCACCCTTGACCTAAGCAACAGTCATATTTGGTCCGAAGGTGTTAAAAAAGCCAATGAGGTTTTTGGATAGAGAGGTCAAATTGTGATTCCGTTCAAATCCAATCCATGCCTGTCCATTTTACCCTTTGCATCCAATATAGACTTGTAGTAATCTACTGTGTGCATCTGTAAACAATCTTTCAATTCTCCACTTTTCAGTTTTTCAAGAATTTCCCTGACTCCCTCTTCAATGGAAGTCTTGGCCTTAAAATTCAACTCTTTGAGAGATTTAGCGAATGAAACTTTATACGACCTGACATCAGGATCACCATACCATTCAATTTCTGACTGGATTCCCACATTCTTTTTTACGATTTCAGCAAGGTCCCTGAGTTTGACATTTAGCTCGTCAGCACCTATGTTATACGTTTTACCTGAAACTAAATCCTTGTCTGATTCCATAGTCCTGATAATTGCTTCCGATATGTCATTAACATGAACAAATGGCCGGAATTGGTTTCCATCCCTCATTAACCTGACTTTACCTGTGTGGAAAGCATAATATGTCATTGCATTTATGGCGATGTCAAGCCTCATCTTTTTGGAATATCCAAAAGCTGTGGATAATCTCAGGGCTGTAGGAGTGAATTTCTCATCCTTGAGGAATAGATTATCTCTTTCTACTGACACATTTGCCTCTGCATAGGTAGTCAGAGGATTGGTTGGTGTATTTTCATCTGCAATATCTTCCAGAAATCCATAAACACTGCATGAAGATGTAAGCACATATTTTTCTATCCCTATTTTTTTCGCTAATCTTGCTACCCTCACCCTGCCAATATAATTTATGTCCCAGGTGCGAAGTTGATCCAGATCGCCAACAGGATCGTTTGAGAGTGCAGCCAGATCGGCTACAGCATCAATTCCCTTTAATAGGTTTGGATCAAAAAATCTAGTATCATTCTTAATCAACTTAACGCCTAAATCAGAATATTCTTTCTCAACATCATCGTAGTTGAGGAAGAGTCTGTCCAAAACTGTAACATCATATCCTCTTTCTAACAACTTTGGAACTAATACCCTGCCAATATAACCTGCACCTCCAGTTACCAATACTTTCATTGAATCACCTTATAGTTAAACCTAGAATTAATTTTTTCAAGTTCCGGCCAAGTTTTATCCTTTTCCGATATGACCTTTTCAATATCTGGCCATCCGATATTTACCGATCTGTCGTTCCAGATCAAACCTGCTTCGGAATCCCTATTGTATTCTGAAGTCGCCTTATACAGAACTATGGAATCTTCAAGCGCCAGAAATCCATGTGCAAATCCTTCAGGGACCCATAATATCCTGAAATTATCCTCAGACAATTCTCTCATTACATATTTTCCATACGTAGTCGATCCTTTTCTCACATCCACCGCAACATCCAGAATTTTTCCCTTCACCACCCTGACTAATTTTCCCTGGGCATATGGGGGATTCTGGAAGTGAAGCCCTCTCAATGTTCCCCTGACTGAGAAAGAATGGTTATCCTGATTAAAATTTCCGTTTAGGCCCATTTCTGTAAAATTGCTTTTTTTATACGTCTCTGAAAAATAGCCTCTGTCATCCGGGAATTTTTTTGGCTCAATCAATTTCACTTCCTCAATTTCAGTATTCAATAAATTAAATGGCATAAATGGTAATACATAAGCAATATATAATTATTGAATTTCCACGGTTTTTTCAAACTCTTTCAAATTAGAATCAGCAGAATAGAAATCAAAATTCAGAATTGATTTAGAAAAACCTAAATACAATGATGAATCGTAAGGGCGCTTTGCTTTTAAATTCTGAATATTATCCATCTTCTCGATCACCCCATTTAGACCAAATCTTTTTGAAATCTTAAGAGCAAGATCATACCTTGATATTTTCTCACCGCACACGTTTATTATTCCGTTAAAATCCTTATCAATAAGTTCCGCAATTGCCTTTGCTAGATTCCTAGAATGTATTGGAGAATAGTAGCCGTTTATTGTGTTTAATTTATTACCTTTCTTCAGTGTTTCATAAGCAAATTTCGGGAAATTTCTTGAATATCCATACACCCCGGAAGTTCTTACAATCATTGAATTTTCAGGGATCTGGGCAAAATTATCTCCAATCAGTTTAGAGAGACCATAATAATTTATTGGATTCGGAATTGCATCTTCTCTGTAATTACCTGTTTCACCATCAAACACATAATCAGTTGAAATATGAACTAACTTAATTTTTCTAGCAGAGCACAGTTTAGCCATTACCTTGACGGATTCAGAATTAATTATATAAGCCAACTCTTTCTCTGTTTCACATCTATCCACATTGGTCAATGCTACAGCGTTCACTATTACAGAGGGATTGTTCTTT
>JAKAYH010000205.1 GCA_021826835.1 Thermoplasmata archaeon
AATCCTCCCCTCTGGCCATCAAGACTTAATGGATCTGGGGATGTGCAGTGCCCAACAGATGCCATTAAGGACGGCATTTGGGATGAGCAGAGGTGCATTTTCTGCAGACGCTGTCTTCCTAACTACAAGCCAACAGAGGAACAGGATATTTTCACCGTGAGAGAGAACACAAATGAGTTCAGAAAATCACTCAACATTTATTTTGTAGACACAGGTTCCTGCGGCTCCTGCAATGCTGAGCTCTCGACAATATTCTCACCAAGATATGATGCAAACAGGTTAAGTATATTTGCAGTGAACACGCCGAGGCATGCCGATGTTCTTGTTGTAATGGGGATTTTAACAGAAATGATGAAAGAGCCACTTTATAAAGCTCTGGAAGCTATGCCCGAACCGAAGGCTATTGTTCTTCTGGGAACATGCAGCATCACTGGCGGAATCATGGGAAAAGGTGTTTTACTGCCTGAGGATGCAAATCTGATACTTGCGGGGTGCCCACCGAGTCCATACACAATATTGGAAGGCCTTGAAAGACTCAAGGGTGGAAAAAAATGATCTTACTGGAATATACAGAATTCATCATTCTAATTCTGTCCTTCATTTCAGCACTTATATCGGTGTACTGGAGAAGAACAGGCTACATAATTATAATAATTGCATCAGTGCTTCTCTCTGTATCTGCATTTACCCTTCATTCATACATCACATATTTTGCCTTGATAGCCTCAATATCATGGATCATAGTATCTGTCTTTTCCATTTCATATTCAAAAGACTATGGAAAATGGATAACTCCACTATTTGATCTCACCATAGCTGGAATGGTTCTCATACTTTTCTCTGAATCATATCTGATTTTCATTGTCGGCTTCGAGATAATGACCATGCCTGCATATGTTACGATTCTCAAAAACAGAAGCAATCATGCACCCTCCTTCATCTTCATGGCCTTCGGGGAATTGAGTACAATGTTTCTCATTCTGGGGGCGGTTATATCAATGGTATCTCATGGGGGATCACTGTCGTTTGTTAATAATTCCAACGATTATGTTCTTCTCTTTTTTTCCATAGGTTGCATGTTAAAAATGGGAATTATGCCATTCATGATTTCGGAGTGGCTACCCATAGCTCATGGGAGCGCTCCTGCCAATGACTCTGCCATTTTCAGCGGCACTATGACCCTCATGGGTGTGTACGGTATCTACCGTGTTATGTTGTTAAGTCCCGCAAGTATGTACTTTGGCCTCTTCCTGATGTTCGTTGGTGCAATGACCGTTTTCTTCTCTTCACTTTATGCCTATGTTTCTCAAAACATGAAGGTTCTTGGGGGATTCAGCACTATGGAGAATAACGGTGCCATCCTGTGCGCCATGGGTCTTTATGTATCCGTTACAGACACTATCTTGAGGGAGTTCCTTCTCAGTGCCATAATCATTTTTGCCATGGCCCATTCCATAGCAAAATCCGGTCTTTTCCTGAGCATAGGATCTACCAGATCAGAATATTTTGGAGAGAAGAGTGCAAGGAAAAGAGGCCACGATCTTGGTACCTTGCTCATTGTAATGTCGCTTTCAGGACTGTTTCCAACAATTGGAGGACTTGCGGTCTGGATGCTACTGGAATCTTTCTTCATGGGTGCATACATCCACGGGATTATTGGGATAGCAAGCATATCAGTGGGCAGCGTTATCGCCCTGGCAGAAGGTTTTGGTTCTGCTGCCATGCTTAAACTGTTCTATTTCTCAGGCGGGAACAACGTTGAAAATAAGGTTAACAGAAAAGAAAAAGACGTTCTTCTGTTTACAGGCATCATACTTGTCGCACTGTTCCTCATTTCAACCTTATTGATTCTACCGGAATATGTCGCAGGTCTTCCCAGTGTGCTTGTTTTTAATGGATTCACTGTGGAGTCTTCCGTCACCGGTTCAGATTTCGGTCTTGTTTCTCCCGTTTACGTTTTTTCTCTTGTGGCCTTATTTTCTTTTATTGCCTTCGCCTTATTCGGCAGACCCAAGGGAAGGGTGGTACCAAGGTGGGAGGGTGGCATCACGACACTTGAAAACTATACCTCCTCAGGTTATTCAAACAACATAAGAATCATGCTTCGCTCCATACTGCGCACCAAGATATCCGAAGATAGGATCAGTGTGAACAACATTTTCTGGTCATTCATGGTTTTTTCGGGAAGAGCATATAGAAAATTCGGTGGATTTTTTGGAAGAAAATTCATGAACAGTTCAGTATCCTGGTATATGATCTACATGATCATTGCCTTCATTTTTGTTCTTTTCACTGCTGCACTCCTATGATCAATTCCATTAAATAAAGTGTGAGTAAGATTTAATTGCACGTATTCGTTTATATATTATTGGAATCTAGTGCCAAGAGTCAAAGAAGCAATGAATTTGCGGTTATTTCGACATTTCAGGAGCCAACATTTTCATTCATTGCCAATGTCGGAGGGCATAAGGTTCTTGAGAAATCCATTCTCAGCATAGAGGACATTGGGGATGAGCTTGGTTCAAGATACGAGATCTTGCTTCCCGTCGATTCGAAAACAAAGAACTGGCACTTCATTAGGAGCCTTGCAGGAAAGGTTGAATTCCTGAGGCTCATGCAGTTCGGTAGACAGAGTGTCGGATTCCAGAAAAGCGTGATGCAGAAGGCCTCTTCCGGCTCATACATAGTTTTGTTCAATCCTGACACCATATATGACATAGGATTTGCAGATATAATCCATAATTTTTGTCATTACAACGGCAGCCAGATATTATATTCAGAACTTCTGATTATACCATCTTTTCTTTTCAACAGATCCGGCACCTGGCGAGACCTTAACAATGGTGAGGATATCGACCTTCTGGCCAGGATCATGTCTCTGGCAGAGGTTATCGTCTATAACCCTCCTGATAGAGTCCTCAGGATCGAAAGCAATGAGCCTGTGATATATACTCCCGGCGAGATTCCAAAAAGTCTTGGGTTATTGTATCAGCTCCTGATTAAACAGAGGGACCAGATCATTGCACTAAATTACACCTGGAAGAATATTTCCTTCTTTTCGAGACTGGAACGCAGAAAGGGCCTCACCAGAATGTTATTGCTCCAAATTGCATACATCCTTTCAAGATTCAGCAGTGAGAAACCGTATGGTGGAAAAAGCAACAACTATTCCAGTATAATGGACAAGATCCTTGAGTCACTCATCGTTGAGGATTATAAAAGATTCTCAGGCTTTGTTGGTAGACCCAGGATATCCATAGGAACAAAGGACCTTGAATTTCTGAAGATGAACGGAAAGGTGTGGGGAAAAACGAAGGAACCCATAGAGAATTTCGTCGAGCGCCAGTAATTTTTATGATAATTATTTTTTGTAACCGCTGGATTTAATTATTTAGTTCAGTAAATATTAAATATACTGTTCAATTCCTTTATAGTGCGATTTTGGTATTATACCATTATTGTAATTCTGCTGCTTCTAACAACCGCACCAGCCGCAGGTTATTCTCATACAGGCCATTCATATTCGGTGACCAGTAGAATGAAGCTTCAGGACGCTTATTCCAACTCCAGATACCTGAGTGATAATATCACAGTTCCGTACAACCACACACTTGACTTCATGGATTGTAACATTACTGTTACTGTTCAGAGTCATGTATACATTACCGTCTATGGGGTTCTTTTGATAAAAGACTCATCACTTAACTCCATGTTAAATGGTTCTCAAATCATAATAAATGTGCGTGGCACACAGGATTACAAGGCCCAACTGTGCCTCATAAATTCGTATGTAGATGCCGGGGGCACCATTTCATCAACCGACGCAAACATATTCATTCTGAATTCTTCCGTCGATGCGTCTCTCAACGTAACTGATATTTCAGAAGCTTTTCGTGTTGCAGCTGCAAACAGCTCACTTGTCGTTTCGAATTCCACAATAAATGGCCTCTACAGCACATCAGAGGCTGTTAATTCATCCATCGGGGAAGCTACATACTCTGATCAAGATCCTGTCAGCAGAGATACTCTCATACCACTTTCAAACCATCTCACCGGTCAGGGAAGTGCCATTGTATCTTCACTTTCTGTTTCCATGAACTACTCTGGAAACAACCCCTACAACAGGAACAATCTTTCATTTTGTGTTGGAAATACAACTATTTTAAGATATGCAATGAACAGCACGGGTTCTATTTCCAACATTTCTCATTATATTCTGATCATTCCTGTGGTGAATTATTCTTTGAATTTAAGCCAATTTTCACAACGATTGAAATTAAAAATGAACGTTTCGTATGAACCCGGATCGAATTCCACTCTCTGGAACATTTCAGTAAACTATATCACCAATGAGACGGTAATCTCACTTGGAAGCACCTATTTCAATTACATTCTTAAGAACTCCATTGCATTGATGTATGAATCCTGCATTGGTTTGAAGGATTTGCCTATGTTTGATTCTTATCACATGTTAAATCCTGAAAGGAATTCCATTTGCCTGGTTCATTCAAGTCTTTATTTCATTGATAACAATATAAGTTTAAAGGGAAGCTGTTCACCCGTCGAAACCAGTGATAATTCCTCCTTTGCAACCTATGTGACACTTGATCCTGAGGTACTTGATTTCGGACACATTGTTTCGAATTATTCCTTTTGCGCAAGACCTGATAACGGGAATGGTGAATACAATAATTTAAGCATGATTATGATCAAGGACCTCGAATTTTTCATAAAAAATAACAGTCAGTCACTAAAATCCTTATTTAGTAAAATGATCACGAACGGCAGAATTATACCACAATACATCCAGGAACCCAATGAAAAAGCTGAGCTTTCAAATTATCTCTTTACTGTTGACGGGATGCAATTCAACAGATCTATTCCACTCTTCCCCTATTTCAGCGAAAATCAAATCACAGAGATATTCCGTATCTTCCTTCCAATGGTTAAACTAGATATCATTCATCCGCCATTTTACAATATGAAGAATGATACATTTTCATTTTCTTTTTCCAACACCTATGGCCCCATAGGGAATGCCACATGGATTGCCTCTGTGATCATGGGTAACTTAAAGGAAAATTACGCTGGAAATTTCTCATCCCCAGCAAATAACACCATCATAAGGAGTATGGAATTTTACCCTGAGGAACCTGGTGTTGCGAAAATCAGCATAGGAATATCATTCCGATCTTACACCGAGGATG
>JAKAYH010000206.1 GCA_021826835.1 Thermoplasmata archaeon
TCTGGATATCCTGACCATCCAGACCTTAATGAATTTACCTAAATCCTATTTGACTTTCCTTTAGCCATAATGCAGAACCAGGTATACAAGGGTTAATCATACCTAAATTGGAATTAATTAATATTCATACATGAAATATTTATCATCAGATATACTGTTATTTATGGATAATTTTAACACGCTGAAAATGCTATCCATGTATGGCTAAGGAATTAGATATTGAAACGGTTGATCTGATCATACCTAATGGTTGCGGCATAATTCTTGGGCAGTCTCACTTTATTAAAACTGTTGAAGATCTCTATGAAATAATTATAACCTCTAATCCCAAGGCAGAATTTGGTATAGCTTTCTCTGAAGCTTCAGGCCCAAGACTTATTAGAAGAGATGGAACGGATCAGCAATTAACAGATATGGCAGTTAAAAATCTTATGGCGATATCCGCGGGCCACAGCTTCCTCATTATGCTAAGAAATGTATTTCCAATAAGCGTTCTAAATCAGATAAAACAGTGTCAGGAGATAGTCAACATATTTGCAGCAACATCTAACCCCATAAAGGTTCTTGTTGCCAGACATAAAGAGCAGGCTGCTATCATTGGAGTTATGGATGGCTTTTCACCACTTGGTGTTGAAACAGATGAAAATGCTAAGGAAAGAATGAAATTCCTGAGAAATATAGGGTATAAAAAATAGGACCCGTAGTGTAATGGATTATCATATGGGTTTCCGGAGCCCATGATCCGGGTTCGAATCCCGGCGGGTCTGCTCATGTCTTGATAATCGTATGAACCATAACTTAATTTAAATAATTTCAAAATAAAGCGGTGACGAATGACAGAAAATCAGAAGGAGAATCATCAGGAAACCCTAAAAAGACTTGATTCCAGAGACACAGGTCTTTCAGATGAGGAAGCATCTCAACGAAGGGAAAAATATGGGTATAATTCCATTGAAGAGAAAAAGACCCCTGCATTAATAAAATTCCTTAAAAAATTATCCGGACCGGTCCCATGGATGTTGGAAATAACTGCCATCATAACATATTTTCTTGGAAAATATATTGACACATATATTATTCTTGCCCTCCTCATATTCAATAGTGTAATAAGCTTCTTCCAGGAATCACGGGCAAGTGATGCCGTTGAGTTACTTCGAAAAAAGATCAATGTTAATGCAAGAGTTTTGAGAAGTTCTCAGTGGAGGCAGGTTCCCGCTGCAGAACTGGTACCTGGAGACATAATTCATGTAAGAATGGGCGATATTGTTCCGGCCGACGTCAAAATAATCAACGGTATTGTGGATTCCGACCAGTCTGCGCTCACTGGCGAATCAAATCCCGTTAGGAGGAAATCAGATGAGGATATCTATTCTGGTTCAGTGCTCAAGAAAGGAGAAGCCACCGGAATTGTAACAGCCACCGGATCAGAAACATACTTCGGAAAAACCACAGAACTGGTGAAAAAGGCCGGATCTGAGTCACATCTAGAAAAGCTTATCCTATCCATTGTTAAATATCTTGTAATTATAGATATTGCACTTGTTGGATTACTTCTAGTTTTCTCAAGCATATATTCAATCTCATATGCTGATACCATACCATTTGCCTTGGTTGTTCTAATTGCTTCTATTCCAGTGGCGCTGCCGGCTACATTTACAATAGCAACCGCAATAGGTGCGTTGGATATGTCAAGAAGGGGTGCTCTAGTCACCAGACTATCTGCTGTAGAAGATGCAGCCTCAATGGATACCATATGCTTTGACAAAACCGGTACCCTGACACAGAACAAACTCTCCGTAACAGATCCTGTACCATATGAATGCACATCGGAGAAACTTATTCAGGCAGCAATGCTTGCCTCAGATGAATCGAGTCAGGATTCCATTGATCTTGCAATTATTCAATATGGAAAGGAAAATAACTTCAATGTTAACGGTTTTAAAGTAACCGAATTTATTCCATTCGACCCTGCCAGAAAGAGAACAGAATCTAAGGTGCTCAAAAATGACTCTATGATTTCAATAGTGAAAGGTGCCCCTCAGGTTATATTGAGTTTATGCAGTGACGTTGATTCTAAAAGTGTCATGGAAAATGTGGTAAGTCTTGCCCACAGAGGGTATAGAACACTGGGAGTTGCCGAAACATCCGAAGAGCATTATAAATTCCTTGGTCTTATCCCACTATTTGATATTCCGAGGCTTGATTCAAACCAGCTCATTTCCAAATTGAATGAACTTGGAATTTCTGCCAAGATGGTTACGGGAGATTCCACAGCAATTGCCAGTGAGATCGCCTCAAAGGTTGGCATTGGTTCAAGGGTCTGCATATCTTCCGATGTTATAAAGGGAAAACAGCATATTGATTCCTGTGATGTTTTTGCAGAGGTTTTTCCCGAGGACAAATATGAAATTGTAAAACTGTTGCAGAAGGAAGGTCACATAACCGGAATGACCGGTGATGGAGTTAATGATTCACCTGCACTGAAACAGGCTGAAGTTGGAATAGCTGTTGCTTCTGCAACGGATGTTGCAAAGGCTTCCGCGAGTATTGTTCTAACCCATGAAGGAATAACTGATGCTGTAAGTGCAGTTGAGGATGGCCGTAAGATATACCAGAGAATGCTCACATATACCCTAAACAAGATTATTAAAACAATTCAGATAGCCATTTTTCTAACTCTTTCATTTCTCATATTCAGATATCTGGTCACAACTTCTTTTGAGATAATTCTTCTCCTGTTTGCCAATGATTTTGCAACAATGGCAATTGCCACGGATAACGTGAGATTTTCCAGTAGGCCTGAAAGATGGAATGTGAAATCACTAGTAGGATCTTCCATTAGCCTTGCAATGCTAATTGTAGTGGAGTCATTTATCGTTCTCATACTTGGGATGCGTTTGAGTCTCTCCATAGACCAGATTCACACATTCATATTTGACATGCTGGTGTTTTCAGGACAATTCACCATATATATGATCAGAGAACGGGGACATTTCTGGAGCTCAAGACCTGGGAAATATTTGTTGGTTGCATCTGCTGCTGATATACTTGTAATAACCGCAATATCTTCTGCCGGAATCCTTGTCACAGCAATACCAATATTATATGTTGGCATAGTGCTTCTCATAACGTTTATCTCAATGTCACTCATAGATCCTTTGAAAAACGTAATATTCAGACACTATGAAATTTAAAGGAACAAATTAACTTTACACATTTAACCATAATATGTTTATTAATTGTTCATTCCCTTTCAAATTGGCCTCCCTTTAATTTAAGGGAAAGTTATCTCACTATAAGAACTGAAACTGGAGAATTTGCAGAAACTCTTTCAGATACAGAACCCATGAAAATACCTTTGGCAAATCCATGTTTTCTTGTTCCCATCACGATGAGACCCGCTTTGTATTCCTCAACAGCCGCAATAATTATTGAAACAGGGTCTCCAACCCTTACGGATCCATGAACATTCTTTGCCCCCTTATTTTTCAATGATGTTACCATTCTCTCAATCTTATATCTTGAGGATTTCAGAACATCTTCCTCTTCCTCCTGAAGAATTTCAGTTGTTCCTGTTGTATCCCCGATTGGAGCAAAATATGGTTTAACCACATGTAAAAGGTGAATTGTTGTGTCAAGGTTCCTATCGATAAGAGCCAGAGCGAATTCCACAGCCTTTTCAGATTCCTCTGAAAAATCAACAGCAACAATTATGTTCTTCATCTTTTCATCAATATTCATTTCTGTCACCCTTTCTATATATAAGTAAGGCCAATGAGATTATTAACATTGCAGCCTCCAGTGTTAGGCTCATAATAAACTCATTTAACTATTACAAAAACAGAATAAAATTTTTCATTATCTGTCCATACTTTTCCCACTTTGAAACCTGCCTTCTTCACAAGATCTGAAAAACCTTCTATGGTGAATTTGTATGAATTTTCTGTGTGTATAAGTTCATTCCTTCTGAAAGCTATTTGCTCTCCGCCTATGTTCGCCACAATATCGTTAAGAACTTTAAGATACATCTCTATTCGCCCCTCCTTATCATTATAATAAGCAAAATGCCGGAACGAGTTCATTGAAAGTTCTGAATCAAATTCCCTATTGATCCTTGTGATGAGATTGAGATTGAAAGCAGCGGTTACCCCCTTGCTGTCGTTATAAGCTCTGTTAAGAATTGCAGGTTCCTTTCTGAGGTCTGCACCTATAATAAGACAATCCCCCTCTTCAATTGTCTCATATGCATTCATTAGAAAATGCAGAAGCTCCTGCGGTTCAAAATTCCCTATGGATGAGCCGAGGAATAGTACCGTTCTTCTGCTAAATTTTTCAATATCTGGAATTTTGATTGGCTTTGTGAAATCCGCAGAAATAGCCATTATGGTGAGTTGTTCATACTGTTTTAAGAGTTGATTCACAGATGACTGCATATAAATTGTTGAGATATCTATTGGAATATAGCATGAAATACCTTTGCAGTGATCAAGAATAATACTTATTTTCCTGAAATTTGCCCCTCCATATTCAATAAGAGCCGAATTTTCACCAATTATTTCGCAAATTTCACCTATGTGTTCTTTCAATATGGATATCTCCTTCTCTGTTGGGTAATACTCCGGAAGATTTGTTATTTCATCGAATAGTAAAGAACCGGTTTTGTCGTAAAAAAATTTGGGGGAGATATGTTTTGGTGATTCCTTCAAACCCCTTAGAAGTTCAGGTTTCAGATTTTCTTCGACCTTTTTGTATTCATAAAATTTTAGTCTGCTCATTTCCTCAGTCAATTGAATCCCTCGCAAGGCGAATACCGGACATTTCCCATCTCTTCTCCGGGTGATAGAAATTTCTGTATGTTTTTCTGAAGTGAGTCATTGGCGTAATGCAGGACCCCCCTCTTAGAACAAATTGATTTGACATGAATTTAAAGTTATATTCACCGAGATTTCCTTCCAAGGGTTTTCCACCATGATATGGAAGATATGCGCTTGAAGTCCATTCCCATACATCTCCAAAAAGCTTCTGCATAACATCCGATTTGTCATCATATGATATTGGGGACAGGTAAAACTTTTCCATAAAATTTTGAGAATCGTCTATTTTCAAATCTAATCCGGCTACCTCCAACTCCTCTTCTCTTGGCAATCTGGCACCTTTCCATTTAGCGAAAGCGTCAGCTTCAAAATATGATACAT
>JAKAYH010000207.1 GCA_021826835.1 Thermoplasmata archaeon
AACAGTTTCAATTACTTCTTGTTTATCGGGTTATGTGATCACTGTCTCAGATCAGTTAAAGGAATTTTTGGTAGAGGCAAAGAAAAACACATATGCTTCCGATTCACCAAATATTGTTGCAAAACCGTATCTTGAATCGTCTAAGCAATTTCAGTTCTCCAATGGGAAATACCTGTATCAGGACATTTACTTTGGAACTGAAAAGTTTTCCGGAATGGAAATTGTATACGATGAAAATGTTCCCATATGGACCATGGTATACAGTGGCGGGGTTGATTACCCTACGGATTTAAAGGAGGTTTATTCTTTTCTGAAAAGAGCTTTAAGAAATATTTCCTTTGATTTCCCTGCAAGAGGTCCAAGGATATTCAGGGAGGGACATCTCACATATGAGAATAATTATGAGGGGTCCATTGAAAGATTCCATGGCGAAGAATACATCCTCCTCAATGAGAATGAGATCTACAGACTCAGTTATTATGGCGGAATTGTAAATTGAACCCTAACATATTAGTGTCTTTTACAGAAGGTCTAATTTACAAGGTCCCGGAGATACTCTAAAAGATTAAATAAATAGCCAATATACATAGACATATGTGGGACAATATTGGTGGCTGGATCATCATATTGGTTGTTGCACTGGTCTTATTTGGTGGTGCAAAAAAGATCCCTGATTTCGCAAGGAATCTGGGAAGAGCCACCGGAGAATTCAAGAGAGGTCAGGTTGAGCTTGAAACTGAGCTCAAGAAGGCCATGTACAGTACTCCGGAAGCACCATCTGAGCATCCAAAGCAAAATTTTGCTGAAGCAGCAAGAAACCTTGGAATAGACCCTGCAAACAAATCAGATGAGCAGATCAGCCAGGAAATCTCTGAAAAACTTAACTCAACTGCCAAATGAATCGGGACGACATTATTCCGATAGTATTTCGGAATCTTGACGAGTTACGTCATAGAGTGGTCAGGATACTAGTTGTTTTCCTGTTTTTTTTCGCATTCCTTTTGTTCTTCAGTATCAAGGATATAACCCTTTTTGGCAGAACTTTTCCATTCATAACTCCAGATATATACCATAACATATCAGCACAGATCCTTCAGGCAATAGAAAAATGGGTGCTTCTTCCAAACACCAAACTTATAATCATTAAACCCGCAGATGGCCTCACAGCAGATGCATACGTTTCAATGTTCGTATCATTGATATTATCTATGCCAGTGATTGTTTATGAAATTGGCATGTTCCTGGGACCTGCACTAAAGAAGAGCGAGAAACTCCTACTTAGAACCATACTGGTACCTGCAAGCCTCCTTTTCCTGGCAGGATCCCTTATGGGCCTACTGTGGATAGCTCCGACTCTTTTCAGAATTTTCAATAGCTTTGATATAGGAATTGGTTCGCAGACTACCATGAGTCTGATGAGTTTCATTTCTTTTCTTATAATTTACATTATTAGCTTCGGAATTTCATTTGAAGTTCCAGTTTTCATGTATGGCCTTACAAGAGCCGGAATGGTCATGGCCGATACATGGGCTAAGAACTGGAGGTATGCAGTGATAGGTTCCCTCTTCTTTGGACTTATATTTTCACCAGGAGTTACAGGCTTCACAGAAGTACTAATGGCCCTGCCGATGATTGGTCTATATTTTTCTGGCATCTATTTCTCTAAGAGATACGAGAAAAAATTTGGTACTCATGATTCAAATACTGTTTCTGAAGCGCTCTAGCTGCATCATTGTCAGGCAGCTTGGATCATAAATTTTAAAGAAAAGGTCATCTAAAATATACCTGTTTTGGGATCCAATGTAACCACTTTTTATGATCTTGAACAACCTGGAGTCAATATTTTTTGCGTGACCCAATGCATGTCTCTGGAAATTTTCGGAACCTACAATTTCTTTGACAATACCCGCATTTTTAGCTTCATCGGCATCAAAGATCTTTCCTTTCTTTATTAGCGAATATGCGGTACCAGAGTATCTTTCCGGAACTTCTGGCAGAATTCCGGTAAGTGAAGGGATTCCAAATGCAACTTCGGGCATCCCGAACTTTGATCTCTCGGTGGATACAATTATATCAGAACACAGGGCAATTTCGAGACCGAGTCCAAGAGCATAACCATCTATTGCACTTATTATGGCATTTTTGGAACTCAGCATTGTCCTGGCAATAGTTGTACCAAGGGAATAGGCCTCTCTTAGATGTGTCTTATCACTGATTTTTCTGCAATCGGAAGTATAACCCATGCTGAAAGCTCGTCTACTGTCAGAGGTCAATAAAATTGGAGCATCGCCATTTGATATAGCATCCGTTAAGGCGATCAGAAGGTCCCTTAAACCATCATTGTTAAGACAGTTGTTTACTCCATTTGAAACCACTATTCTGTTTATACCTTCATTCTCCTCGAGAGAAACCATTGGCGTGCGTATAATAGGCAACATATCAGTTATGTTTCAGGTAATTAAAATTTAGCCACGGAGAGAACGAAACTTATGATTTTCTGACTGAATAAAAGAACCCATTATATTTTTTCAGGGCAGTTGAAGGAACCTTAAATAATTGGTATCGATTTCGATATCGAAACAAGAGGATGATAAAATTTGTACAATCAGAATGAGCCCAGTAAAGAGAAGGAGGAGTTTGGGCCTTTGCTGGCTAGAATATATGCCTTCTTTGCTTCAAAATCTGGAAAACACCGGTTAGTTTATTCAAGAATCACAGAAGATGTTACTTCCCTGCATCCTTCTTCTATTCTAGAAATTGGAAGTGGCCCTGGGATTGCTGCAGCCATGATAGCCGGAAAATTACCAGATACGAGGATCCTTTGCGTAGATCCATCAACTACCATGACTAAGATTGCAAATCGTAGGTTTGAAAAACTGTCACTGACGCCAAGAGTAAAATGCATATTGGGTGACAGCAGCAATATCAAGACTGAAGAGTTATTTGATCTGATATATACATCTCTTTCCTTCCACCACTGGAGCGATGGAAAGAGAGATCTTCTTGAGCTTGGGAAAAAACTCGTTCCCAACGGGACACTTATCATTTATGAGAATTTTATTCCTGATAACGGCAATAATAAGAAGGTGAAGCACCAACATGGAATCGGCTTAAGAGATATCGAATCCTTTGAAATACCTGGGTTTGTGAAAAACCATACAATCTACGACGGCCTTGTAACTGTTAAATTCAGTAAAATATGAAATAGTTTAGAGTTAAGTTTTTCTAAATTAGGAATATAAAAATCTCCCATGTCTGAAATCAGTACATGGTGAGATTATATTTTTTGTCCATTTCTTCGTATGATTCCCTTGAATTAATACCGAGAAGTCCTGTAACGGTCTTCATTTCACCGGAATAATGCTTATCATATACTTCTCTACCGAGTTTCAGACGTTTCTCCTGTTCATCATACAGTACCTGCTCTCCATGCTTTTTCAGGCAGTGTATGCAATGTGCAGCAGACTCCTCAGTATTTTCAAGATGTGAAAAGCAATGATCAAAGTCTCTTTTCATTTGTCATCACACCTTTTTCCATCATAATCAGGGTATTTCACATTGTATCTGTCCAGTGAATACTCAAGCAGATAATACAATGAGTCGAGGATTTCTCCTGTATCCCCAGTAATGTCAAAAATTTCCGGCAGACCCTCCAGGTTATTGACTTTATCCTTGAAGGTAACCAGATTGATTTCTCCCTTAAGAAGTGAGTCGAGGGCCTCAAGAAATTTCGCATAGATGATGTTCTTGGGTTTCGGATTCTTCTTTAGGTAGAATGCCAGAGACTTTTGCCTTCTCCTTATGATGGACATAGCATCATCGAGGTCACCATAGAATATTGCACTCTTGATTATTTCCATATCAGATATTATTGGCATTTTTTATCACCTGAACAGTCCCGGGGCAATCCCTATCATAGTTGGGAACCATATTACAAGAACAGAAATTGCAACAGTAAGGAATGCTGAAACATACACTGGAATCTTGAATGAGTTTTCAAGATTGAATATGTCATCCTTCTGCGGATCCTTTCCAAACATGTACAATATTATCCTGAAGTAATAAAATACTGAAATTGCACTGTTTAAAATAGCAATAACTGCAAGCCACCAAAGTCCACCCTCAATAAGAGACAGGAAGAGGAGATACTTCGCAAAGAATCCGCCTGTGAGTGGGATACCCGCAAGTGCCAGGAGCATGATTGAGAAACCTACTGCGACGCCGGGAGCCTTCTTTGCCAGACCTGAAAGATCTGATACCTGAAGGTTGTCTCCCTTCACCGTGTTCATTGTTATGAATGCTCCTCCCTTCATGAATATATAGGCAATTGCATAGAACATTCCTGCCGCTACTGCGACCGCTGCCACCGGGGAGTTAGTGTTGCCCACTGAACCAACAACAGCCAGGACAAGGATAAGGTATCCGGCCTGTGCAACGCTGGAATAAGCGAGAAGCCTTTTCATATTGTTCTGTGACAAAGCTGATACGTTCCCGTAAGTCATTGTGAGGATTGCCAGAACTGCAAAGAGATAGTAGACTTCATGCAGATCCGAGGAAAACCCTACCAGAAACATTTTCAGTACTACCACAAATGCCAGAACTTTGCTTCCTGCTGAAAGGAATGCGGAAACGGAGTTTTCTGTTCCATCGTATGTATCGATTGCCCACTGGTGCATCGGGAATATTGCCAGCTTAAAACCAAACCCTACAATAAGGAATATCAGTGCAATTGTCAGTTCCGGGCTAGGGGTGGATGCGGTGAGAACTGCAAGATTAAATGTATGTGTGTCAATGTAGAAGAAAGATGCCCCAAACAGGATAAATGCTGTTGCTATTGTTCCAGTGAAAAAGTATTTCACAGTGCCTTCTAGGTTTCTTTTGTTCTTTCCAAAACTTGCCAGAACATATGTCCCTATACTAACTGATTCGAATGCTATGAACAGAGTTATGAGGTTATAGCTGAAAGCGGCGACAACCATTCCTATTGTGACAAACAGCAGCGTCGCATAGAATATTTCACTCTTTGCCTTCAAACCGTAAATTGACGGATATGTAATGAACATCGCAGAAATGATCATAACAATGGCAAAGTAAAGGCCAAATTGATTGAACACAATAGTTCCATCAAAGACGGATGTGCCATTTGGAAAGATCAGATAGAGCCATATAGCCGAGATGCCCAGAG
>JAKAYH010000208.1 GCA_021826835.1 Thermoplasmata archaeon
TCGCTACCTGAGCTATAGTTGTTGATATTGTTCCAAGCAGGAAAAGTATGACTATTCCGGTCCATTCTGCCGTGTAATTTTCCTGATAAAAGCGGGATAGACCGATACCTGATATTGACTGGTTATATCCTATATAAAGAAGAAAAATACCAAAGAGTATACCGAATATCCATACCCTTCTGCTGAAGATTATACTCTTGACAAAATATTTGGTTATCATAGCTACAACCTACCCGCCATAGAAGCAACCTTTTCAATATTGGTAAGGGGTATCTCCCCCTCATCAATGCTTATAGAGAAATTTCTGTTCCCCGAAATCCATTCAATTGCACTTTCCTCATGGTGGGAGGAATTGAAATAGTAACGTTGAAATTTAGTCGGATCCAGAGGGCCAATCAGTTTACCTGACAGTAAAAGGAACAACTGCCAGCCCCTCATTAGTTCTAGCATGCCACTGTCATGTGTCGAAAGAACTATCTCTGATGATGCTGCATTAATAATTGAAAACAGCAACTCCTTTCTTTCAAAATCAATGTTCTCGAAGGGTTCATCCAGAATAACAAGGCTTGGACTCCCAACCATTGCCATGAGCGAGAAAAGTATCTTCTGTTCACCGGTGCTCAGATTCCATGGCTTCTGGCCTGAGATTCTATTAAGCCTGAATTTATTGAGATGTGCGAAAACAATACTTCGGTCAAAGTTTTTTAACTCGCTATAGGCGGAAACCATATCCCGTACGTTAAGAGGCAGCAATCTGTAACATTCCTGGAGATTTGAGGAAACTTTCACATACTTGCCAGAAGATCCCAGATTCTCTCCATTATAATGCATAGCCCCACTATCCGGTATAACTAAGCCAAGGAGGCATTTCATTAAGGTCGTTTTTCCCGAACCGTTCTGACCAACTATAACATTCTTGGAATTATCTGGAACCAGAAGGGATAGTTTGTCCAGAACCAGGTGTTCGTTATAACTTACTGAAAGATCTTCAATGCTCAACATGAATTGAGATGCCTAATGATGATAAATTAACAAGTATGGGTTCATTTTTTGAACCCGGAATTCTGGATGTTTTGTGTCTTACAATCGGTGTTATATTGCATTACAGCAAATTGCGGAGAAAGCAATCATCTAGGATCTGATTTAGACCTCCCTGAATAAAGATTTTCGATGAACGGATTTAAGGGTATTACGATCATGCGAAACTGTTCTTTTAGATTGAATTTCCCAGCATCGGAAGGAAGACAACGAGGAGCCTGCTCACCGAAGTATTGGTCGTTGATTCCCTATCTTCGCCTGATTCAATTAGTGCCTGCCACAGTTGCCTCAATATAGGTTTTATCTTAGTGCTTGTCTTTTTACTCATGACCGCGTAGGTCAAAGTATAAGGTGTTTGTTCAATCAACCATTTTCTTAAATTATCTCCTTCAGACTCATCTGATTTGGCTACACGGTCTGCAATGAAGCTTAATGTCATTGAGTAGCCCATCAATACAGAACTGACAACCTCCTTTATTTCACTGTTACTTGCACCGACCAGAACCTTTTCCCACTCCTTTGGGTCTTCGGCTCTGAACATCTCCTCATTTAACCTGTAGAATTTTTCAACATAGTTCTTCTTCGGAATTACTTCCGGTTCCAGCACAAGGCCTTCCTTTACCATTTGGGAAATGAAATGGTAAAGATTGGACTTGCTCACATCAATCAATTTTGACATCTGTGTTACTGTCATCCTGCCCTGCTCAGTCAATAGCATGATTATCCTGAATTTTGTGGGATTCCTGAATACTTCAGATAGGATCTCATAGCGATTTTTAGTCATTCATGGATAAATTAATATATCAATTTAGATTTTACGTATCAATGATATTACTACGAGTAAATACTCTTACTATGTATGAAAACCCCAAGATTTCCTGGACAGAGGATTCAGTCGGACCCTCGAACGGAAGTGGTATCCATGAGTGAAACGATAAATGCAAATAGTCAGGATAGGTTGCATTTTGGCAGGAATTTCAGACTTCTTGTTTTGACCGGTACAATTTCCAAAACAGGTATAGCAGGCTTTCAGATCGCGGTTCTATGGATCGCGTTGCTTCTGACTAAGTCGTCGATCCTTGCAGGGGTGGCAGATGGGATGGCAGTGTTGCCACTTGTCTTCAGCTTTGCCTTTGGTGCCTATGTAGACAGACAGGCGAGCAAGAAATGGCTCGCATTACTTGTGTCCGCCACCAGAGTACTTTCAATATTTGCTTTGTTCATAGCTTTTCTCATTGACAATTTGCTTGTTGAAACTCTTTCAATCTACTTCGTGGCATTTGTGATTGGATTGTCAACTGACATAATGGATTCGACATCAGCAAGCTGGTCCAAGCAATTTTTGGATGAAAGCCAGTACAAATCAGGGACATCGCTATCTCAGGGTTTAGGAGCACTTGCAGAAAGCCTTGGATATGCGTTATCCGGAGTGTTTTTGATTCTGGGTCTAAAATTTGCAGTTTACAGCTTTGCAATTATATTTGCCATTGCAGTTATACCCATCCTTTGGATCAAAAATGAGAGGACTGCAAATATATCTGCCGAAAATAGTATCAATTCCTCCATAAAGAAAGGACTGAATTATGTCTTTAAAGACAGCAGACTGAGGGCACTTGTTATAATTGTACTTGCAATAAACCTCGCATTAGGTACCATTGGAATATTCCTGGCATATCTAATACAGGATCAGTTCAGGCTGAGTGCCATATATTTCACAATGCTTGCAGTGAGCCTGGCCCTGGGAGTAATTTTTGGATCTATCCTTGGTTCGATAGTTAGGGGAAAAGTGGGAACTTATACGATAGGTACGATCATGCCAATTGGAGGCCTTCTGTTTCTTGTTGGGATGAATAGGTCTGTATATCCGGATTTTGTGATTACCGCTGTAATTGGAATTCTCATTGGCATAATCAATGTCGTGATAAATACAGCAATAATAAAAACCGTCGATAATGAAATGATGGGGAGAGTAAGCGGAACCATCAAAACGTTCGGTATAAGTTTAATGTTCCTTTCCGGAACTATTGGCGGGGTACTGATTCGGTTAATAACACTCCAGGGGGGATTCTACCTTATAGGTGCGATTGTATGCATAGCTTCGTTTACGCCTCTTGCATTCAGGGAATTTTATAACATCAGAATTTAATTATAAATAAGATTGTGCTCTGATAACCATATTTATTTAAAATCTTGGATGCCTCTGCATCTGCCTCTCCTTGTTATTACTTATCCTTAAGATCCTGTCGTGCAACTCCCGAGAAAGCTTTTGAACAAGGATCGTGTCTTTAAAAAGAGAAGTGGATAAATAAAAACCTCAAAGCAACGACGGTACTGCGAGCATCGCAAAGAAAAGATTGAATAAGACTATGAGCGTGATTATAACAAATTTTATATCTTTTCCAATTGCAAACCAAACAAGCCTGACAATCACCACACTGATTGACGTAAATATTAACAACCACAGTCCAAATGCTATAAAATATATCCCGTCCAGTTGAAAGAGTCCCTGAATAATGTACCCAGTTGGGATGTTCTTTGAGTCTATGCCATGCAACATGGAATAAGAGTAACTTGCAATCTGTTGCAGCGTAAACCCGTCTCCTCCATTCCTTATGAATAACAAAACGACACCTGTGACAATGAATATGACGCTGAGGATTGAACCACCTCTCAAGAAATGACTGATAACTATTGTGTCGTCAAAGTTTTTCATTTGCCATGCCCCCTCTTTACCGCCTTTTTATTATGAAAGAACAGCAGGATTATTGTCAGGGCAGCTACGGTTGCTGCAACCGAAAACTGGAATACAGAATTCACTAGAACTATGTTGATCTTGTTCAATCCGCTGAAAATCATGTCCAGACCAAGGAAGATTAGAATGGAAAAAAATATCAGGCGTATGTCCTCGTTTGATATCTTTACAAGAACCTTTGATCCATAGTATGCGCCTATCAGGACTCCGAGAGCAGTTGCAGCTGCAATCATTGGCTGAATAAATCCGGCATACCAGTAGATAGTGCTGCTGGTTGCGGCTGTTATACCTATCATGAAATTGCTCGTAGTTGTTGTGACCTTCATCGGCAGGTTTAGTGCCCAATCCATTCCAAGTACCTTCAATGCTCCACTTCCAATACCAAGTAGGCCGGAGAAAAACCCTGCGAAGAACATGATCGTTTCTCCTAGGTACCACCTTGAACCCTGGTATTTTATAGTTCGCTTTAAATGCTCATCAAAGTAACTTCCAGTTAATTTAAAGAATCTGGTGCTCCAGTCTGGTTTCGATTTCTTGGGAATTTCACTGTGGATCTTTTTTACTGCCGGGTATAAGGAGAATAACAGAACGGCGCCAAACGTTATGTATACAATCCAGGAAAGTGAATGGGCATACATATAAATCGCAACAAAAGAACCGACTATTGCACCTCCAGTAGTTGCCATCTCTAAACTTATACTAAGGTTTACATTGGCTATTTTCTCCTTGGTATATGCACTTGCTGAGCCGTCAGAAGTGGCAATGGTAGATATTAGGCTCGCTCCTGTGGCAAATATTATCGGTATTCCATAAAACAAAGTTAACATTGGAACTAGTATTGTTCCTCCACCCAATCCTGTCAGGGAACCAAGGAAACCGGAGAATACTCCGGCCAGCATTATAGAAAGGAATTCAATTATGATCCCTACTAAATTCATCATAGTGAACACGACCTGATTCGACCAACCCCTGTTCTGCGGGCATTAACAAAATCACTGAAATTGGAGCAGTCGACTCCATCAGTAATTTGCTGCCGACAAAATCAAAGAACGCTTTTTCGGACGTTTCCAATTTACGCACTCCAGTCAGTTTCAGTGTTCCTGTTCGTTTTACAGGGCTTAATGCGTGTTTTTCACCAGTATATTTGCGTGAATGTCTTAGCTGTTCAAATCCTGCATGAACGCAAATTGAATCATTTGTGCTACCTTTACGATCAAGAGATTTGTTTGATTTTTCTGCAGTTTTTTCCAGTTCCATAAACACTTTTGGAATACAGGTGCCATCAAATCGATGTGTCATCTTTTTATTATATGTAGAAAAGAGATCTGAGAAGATATCTGTTTTAAGTTTTTTAAAAATTGAATATAGTCCATTATAAT
>JAKAYH010000209.1 GCA_021826835.1 Thermoplasmata archaeon
CTTCTCTGTGTCGTTGCTGAAAAGATCAGCAAGAACGGGCCTGATCTTTTCGAAGTCAATGCGATCAGATATGCCGGTTAAAGGGTCACCAAGGGTTTCGATCTCCTTGTACAGTTCAGACAATCCTGTGTGGTAAAGGTTCATGGATATTGATCATGAGGTCATGAAAAAGGGTTTCGGTGGATGTTTTTGGAAATCCTCCTACTAATATCAATATTTCACTATTATAAACTTATTACATACAAACCTCTAATTCTCCCTCCTATTTAATTAGGTCTTGACTACGAATGTCTTATTCTATGGGACCAAGAAATTTTAACATGTCTCTTCCTGCTTTTGTAATTTGGACTTCCTTCGATCTCCCTCCAATGTTAACTTCCTCGATAAGCTTCCAGTTTTTCATCTTTTCTAAATAATTGTTGTTTAAGCTAGCATAGTAAGCTTGGGTTTTGTTCTCCCCACTAGAAGAAATCAATTTTTTTTCAACTGCAATTTCCATAAGTCGCTTCTTCTTTATTTTGCCACCTTGCTTATTAATTAGATAGAGAAGCTGTATTTGCTCAGATCTAGGTTGTTCGATGTGATATTCTGGTAGAAATTCTATACTCTTTAAACCTATAGAAATAGGCTCCGTTATTTCAGGTTTTACATTGTAGTTATCAGGTACAGCATAATAAGGAGTTATCTTTGTAAGTTCTCTGAAAATACTCGCAGTCAACATCCCAGCTATTGCTTCAATTTTAGACCCAGACGCAACGTTTATGAAAATATCATTATTCTTCTCTTCCTCGATTATTTCTCTCATAGCTCGCAAGACATCGTATAAGTCTATTATGTTACATTCTTTTACATTAGTTTCTATTCCTGTGTTGGCTAGAATCTTTTCAACTTGTTCTCTAAATGACTTTGCATCATCTTTATCTTTGTCATTGAAAGCAAGTAACCATACTCTATCAGCCTTCATTTTGAGTGCGGGAATAGTGATACGGTCAAGTTCGTAACCCGCTGGGGCAATGTGAATCCTAAATCTTACTCCATCTATCATATATTTTTTAATTAATCTAATTATGATTATTAACTTTACTAAATAATTAGTACTTAATAATTATGAAGAAATGTGGAAATCATGTTGGTTATTGAACAGGAAACTTCTTCTGAAATAGGTAAAGACTCAGAAAATGAAGATTCTATTACTGCGAATATTATTTCCTCATTCTTTAATGATAATACATTCACTACCCAGAACTACAAAGTAAAAAATAGGTCAACTGAGCTCCCCTATGAGAGATTCAAAGAGTTGAATTCCGCACGTTTGCCTACTGGTTTAATTCCTAGAATAGAGTATTCAAAGAAACATTTAGATTTCCTATCGAAACCGTTTGACTCAGAGTATGTTATGTTGAATATTGATTTGGTAAAAAGGTTGACCGGCAAAGATCTCACTGCTCGTGATATTTATCCATATGGTGGTATTATTACTACTTCTACTATACATGATAACGCTTTGTGTAATTTTAATGTTGAGCGAGAGATAGAAGTGATTATGAAATTTAAACCGGCCTGGCATATCCCCTGTGACTACCCGACATATTTCGAAGACTGCGATGAAGGACGAGAATGGTTCATAGATGCAATGGTAGAAGATACTATGAACTTTATTAAAGCAGTAAAAGGTACTTCAATAGAAGTACTTCCTTTGATTAAAGGAATAAATGAAGGAGAGTGGAAAAGATCTGTTTCACAATTTAAAAATATTGGGATGAATCATTTTGCATTCTATGTCAAACAGTACTTTGGCAGCCACAATGGGAAAAATGACAAATTAATGGTTGAACACATACGACGCATAGCCTACTCCTGTCATCCAGATTATCTGATGTTAGTAGGTTACCAATCTCCATTTAGGATAAGAGACATGCCTCCTGAAGTCAAGGCTTTTGCTGGAAAACGGTGGGTTATAGGTAGTAAAATAAATGATGTGTCTCCTGAACAAGCGAGAATTAAATTTCTAGATTGGAAAAACCAGTTCGAGGAGCAAAACATAGTTCGCCAATCTGTTCTGAAATTCGAGGATGAAATTCTTTCAAAGGAGGTGTATTAAATGGGAGGAGGTGGAGGCTCAGGAAATCTCTTTAGGACATACAAAGGAGGGGGCTATAGCCATGCCGGCTTTTCTTCAAAGTTATCGTTTTCCAACAAATCGAAAAAATCTAATTTATCTGCAGAAATGATATTCGAATCTCACATCGAAAAAATTCGAGTATCTAAGGATGAAAGACTCCATTTGAATGACTTAAAAAATGAAATAAGTGAATCGTTGTCGCAAGATATGAAAATAAGGAAAGTAAATGTGATTGGATCAACTGCTAAAAATACACAGATAAAAAACGAGAGAGGAAACGATATAGACATAATGGTGGAATTAGATGAACAGGAACATGGGGGATGGTTGAAACAAGAGAATGGGGCAAGGAACTCATTAGAAATGTTCAAAAGAACTTTGCAAAAAGATCCTAAATTCAGGAATGTAGAAATGCATATTGACAGAAATGTTGTGACCGTTGAAGTAGGAAATCTAAAAGCTGATGTGATCCCTTCTTTCCTAACAGAAGATGGAGGCCATGTAATACCTGACACTTCGGGAAAACAGGGGTTTATCAAAACAAATCCAAGACTTTCAAGTAGGCTATTCAAAAATCTAGATAGGAAAAATGACAATAAACTAAGCGAACTTACTATGGAAGTAAAGAATTGGAATCAAAGAAATGGAGGTTATCTTACTTCTCATCATATTGAATGTATGACCTATGATTACTTTCTAAAAAACAAACCAAAAGATGGAGAAAATTCCTATAAAGTGAATATTCGAGAGTTCTTCGAAAGAATTCCGTGGTACCTTAAACGCCACGTAAAGGATCCTGTCTATGGTGAAAGAGCAGATACCTACCTCAATGAAGGAAAGAGGATGAAGGTCATTGCAAACTCACAAAAATCAACAAGAATTCTCAGACAAGCTGAAGAGAGAGCAAGAAAAGGGGATGAAATAGAGAGTGATAAATTGTATAGAGAATTTTTGGGAGAAGGAGATGCGGATAGTGAACTCTAAGAATGACGAAGATAAATTGATGGATGGATTGATTAATGCGTTAAGGAGGATTGAAATTGACAGTAATTATTCCGCCAGGAGGCATTTTAATGCAGGAGCATTCTTTAGAATACTGCATTATGTGACAGGAATTGGAGCTGCTTTTCTTGGTGCCATAGCTGCATATTCCATTTATTTTGGAGAGTATGTGGCCTTAAATGTCGGGGGACTAACTGCGTTCGCATCTTCTATTCTTATAGCAGTATTTACAGTTGTAAACCCGGGCGAACTTGCATCCAAACACTATGCAGCTGGGCAAGATTATTTATCTCTTCATAATGAGACATTATTCTTGCTTGATGTAGATGTCAAAGTTTCAACAAGCAAAGAAATTGATGAAAAAGTTAGAAGCCTCAAAAATACATTAGATAAACTCAACTCTTGTAATGGTATATTGTGGACACCTTCACGAGCCTTTAAAAAGGCGAGAGAAGACATAAGGAAGGGGTATACTAGTTATGACCTTGATGATGAGACAAAACTAATTTGAGTGTGAGATCGAAATATCTTTTATGTTACAATCAGGAAAATTATAAGGATAAAAGCAAATGGTTAATTATGTACACTATTTTTTTAATTTATTGAAGTCCCATAAACATGTACCTGTTGGAATTCGCTTATTGTTTTAACTAAATAATGTACAAAAATACTATCGTTCATATCGTTCTGCTTCTGTGTCCTACCTTTAAGATCAATATTCTAACAGATTCGTGCTTGATGTCAAGAATCACACGATAATCCCTACCCTAAGCCTGTGATGTGGATATCTGCCCAGTTTCTCAACAAGCCTTTCCGGATTTTGATAAGGCTGATCCACTTTTTCGTGAATTCTTTTGGCAACAGACCAATCCAAACTTCTCATCTGATCTGCCGCTTTTGGTGACAATATTACTTTCGTATTCCATCAGAGGCCAAGATCCTTTTTCATTTGCTCATGTGTGACGACTTGCCAGATTCAATTTCCTTTCTGGCTTCCTCAATATCTGCTATGGTCTCTTCACTAACACGAAGGTCTTCCAGCATCCTTTCGATCACTTCTTCATAAGTCTCTCTGGGGTGTAATTTCATGGACTGCAATTTCTTCTTCGTCTCTTCTTTTATTTGTATAGTTGAAACAGTCATAGTTATCTTAGTATTCTACATTATAAACTTTTTATCAAATAGAGTTCTGTTGTTCAGCCACCTCATGGGTGCATAAACCATCAATTTTTCGTTAATTCTTTCATAGTTGTGAATCCATAGAAATTCCAAACAAGTTCACACACAGTATAAAATGGCATAATTTTGAACCTGAAAAATAAATTGCCGATTTCTGAATATATATAAATATTCGTAAAACATGATCAAGATGGAGAGTGGTATGGCTCAGGAGTATCATCTAAAATGCCCTAAATGTGGATATGAATTCGACCTTAATTATTCCCAGCTAAATAGTTTATCAGATCCTGATGTGGGAATAACGTGGCGGGAAGGGGCTCACCGCTTTGCTGTCAAATGCCCCGAATGCCACAGTAGATCCCATTATCACATGTCTGAGGATGGAAAACAACTCTCAACCTGGTGAGTGTGGCAATATGACATTTCATTTATGGATAATTGGAATCATTGTACCTTTGATAACTATACTAGTACTCATCTATCTGTGGACCAGGGAGATGCGCAATTCTATCAGAAACGAGAGGCAGAATCGAATTGACGAGGAAGTTGACCAATCTAATCCTCCACGATAGCTCTATAAGTAACATGTTTTCTAGATATTCGCGTGAAATGGACAGGTCGGGATTTGATTGAAGTTTCAAACTAATGTATTGAATTAGCTATAAAGAAGCAGTCTTTCTAGTTTGTTTGTGAAAATTTATATGATATTTAAACATAAACATATGTTATGTCAAAAACCATCACAATTAAGAATTCTGTATATGATGAATTAAAGGGATTCAAGAAAGAGAACGAAAGTTTTAGTGAAGTCTTGGACAGGCTTATCAAATCTCAGAGCAAGAAGGATCTCC
>JAKAYH010000210.1 GCA_021826835.1 Thermoplasmata archaeon
GAATAGGCGATTCATTAATCAAACTTAAAGCTAAACCGCTTCTTGAGCCATAACCAATCACTCCAACGTTGAAATATGGTCTGACTCCATCTGATTTAGTACATCTGCTGATAATTTCATTCAGTTGTTTATTAATTGCGTAAGCAGCTTCCTGAGATTTGGACCTTTTCCCTCCTGCAATTTTCCTGCTCATGGACCTTGATTGATCTATGAGGAACACAAAAAGGGATGGTTTCCTTCGACTAATTTCTGCATCGTATGCCATAACGTTGTATAGTTAATTAAATATTAAAATTTTCACATCATGAATGTTGATCCGGTCGAAGAACATTTGAAAATATTTATATGATGTTAAAAATCCTGTTAAATTTGTTTACTCAGAGGATTTTTTGTTTCCTTCAAAAAAGAAAAGCAATACTGCAACAAGGACAATGATATATCCTATATCAAAAATACCCGGGTAAGCAATGATACCTGCTATGGATATTGTTGTCATGACGGTAATTCCAATATCTTTTTTTCTTCTGCTAAACTCTGTTCCAAGAAGTGCAATAACACCAAAGATGATGTTAGAAGTTATCTCCTGCCCTGCTGAAACAGTGCCGAAAAGTGATATATAACTGGTCAGTTGATTTAAGAGTATTACAATTACTCCAATTATTATGACCAATAGCGATCCAATTATACCTAGTTTGTAATAAAGCTTGAGAGAAGCCATATTATAGTATGCTTATTAAATATTAAACTTTATCACAATTAAAATAAGAAATTATTGAGGATTGTATGACTTCACTTTTGAAGATGATACCTGTTTCCTCTCCAGTCAATGTGTGTTTTCCTGTTTCCTGAAATTAAATTGTAAAGGAAAATTACTGGCATTATGAATGATATTAAAAAAATAATTAATTTATCATTTTTTGTTCTTCTTGCATTAATTATCATAGGAAATATAAATGGAATATAACCAAGCAGGAAATAATTCCATTCAAAAATTGAAAGAGGAATCAGCGCTATAAAGTATACGATAATAGAAAAATACATGATAATTCCAGAGGTAAATGCATGTTTTGAGTGGGAAATGCTTATGGCCATCTGTCTCGTAGCCCATTCAATGAAACTATCTCGAGTTTCATCCACATGTATCACAGGAGTTGCTTTTTTTGAATAATAAATACTTAATTTTTTATCTTTACAAATTTTAGTAATGGCTGCATCATCTGAAACAGAAGAGGAAAAATAATGAAAATTTTTCTCGTCCAGAAGATCTTTCCGTATTGCCATGGAACCGCCCCAGGCAAATCTTGAAGGATAAAACTCCATCATATTTATGCCGAGGAACCCCCACACCTTTTTTACTTTACTCCAGATGTTTGAATTTTCGATTGGTTCATAAATAGGATAAGTTGTAGTAACGCCAATCGCTTTGTCCATTAAAGGATTTACAAGATATCTGAGCCAGTCAGTTGGAAGTACAGTATCAGAGTCTGCCATTACATATACTTCTCTATCAGAGAATTTTTGAATTGCAGTGCTTATTGCGCGAACTTTTCCGCTTCCTTCGTAGCGCTGATCACTGATGATGTAATTTATTTGAAGTTTCTTGAGCATATCAACAGCAGAATCATCCTCACTATCCACTACTGCTATGGTACTAAGTTTATTATAGTTCTGACTCTTAATGGATTTCAGATTTTTTTCCATATAAAGATCTATGCCTTTACAGGGTATAATCAACACAACTGTAGGATTATATTCTGAATAGAAATATTCCTCCCTTTTTTCCCACCAGGAAATTAGGATAAATCGCAAGATTGAAAGAAGTAATATAATAAAAAGAGTTACAATCCAAACAATTTTTATCAAAAAAAATTGAAGCACCATAAAACTCACTGCTTGGAATATTCTTCAACTTGTCTTGTTTTTTTCTCATTTGGCTGTGTTCTGGAATTCTTCCTACCTCTGAGTATATTAAACATATCAGAAAGCGAGAAGACTGCAAACATGAGTCCCAGTATTAGTGATAGAAAGAGAAAAACTTCAATTGAAATAAGATAATGCGAGACAATCTGGTTAGAGTTAATAATGGATGTGACAAAATTGAAAAGCATTGAAAAAAGCCCAATGAATATAGTGAAAACAAATAACCTGTTTATCTGCCCGAATATCGGTTGCTTAAGACTCTCTGGATGAAAGACAGGAATCATGGATATAAGTACAGTGTATGCTGCCATAAGTAGTCCCATAATGGTTCCATAGAAATTAAGGATACCCGGATTTGAATAAAAAATCGCAATATTATTTGCTATTGCAGTAGATTGGGAGGCAGTATTGAATGTGCTCTGAAATATGACCAAACTTGGTAAAATTGTAAGAAAAAAAGTAATTATCAAGGAAAGTGAAACAACAGTTCTCAGTTTAAAAAAAGTATCCATTCTGCCCTTCAGTTTTACCTGAGCCATAGTGGTTTAATGCTATCAGCTAAAATAAGTTTATTATTTTCAAATCATCAGAAAAAACGAAAAGTAGAACTATCGATCATTTCAATTAATTCTTTTATGAATCGGTCATCATCAGAATCAATAACAAAACAGTTCCATGAAATTTGAACCCTGTTTTTGAGCTCTCCCTTTGAGATTGAGAACTCGATCATAGATACTCTATCTATCGCATTTAAGACAGGAAAATCTGTCATTTCAAATTCCTGTCCAGAATCAACATTTATTATAGAACGATGAGATATGTATTCGAATTTGAATTCATGAACATCAAAGACTCTTCTTTCCTGAATTGATAGCATTCGCGCATAATATGTAAGGATGCTGGAAAAATCACCATAAATTTTTTTCATCTTTAAGGATTATGTTAAGCCTTTTAAAAGATTTTATCAAATATCAAACCACACTTTAAGTTATTTAAGAATTAAATATATTTTTACTTGAATTGTTTATAGCACTGAATATTAGTAAATTATATATATTAATAAAACAGTATATAACCATGGTTAAAATTGTTATTTTTGTAATGACTTTATTAATAATTTTTGGAATATCACTCACTTCTGTACAGGCACTAACCCCAAATCAGGCAAATATTCATGATGTATTCCCGGGCACCACTTATGGCACCTCGTTTGTATCATTAAATACTACTTCTATAAAAGTAGCACAGAATACGAGTTATAAAATCTCATATACTGTAAAATTGACCTCTGGAACAACCTGGGGTACATGCATGGTTAGCAGCGGGCCTTCAAATATTTCTGTTTCATTATCATCTGGAGGTGTAGATCCAACTTTTAATGGTGTTGCAACCATAACACCTGGATCATCAAGCACAGTCGGTAATTACACTGTAAGTTTCAAAGCAACCGGCGATGATCCTTCTACAAATACTGTTACATTAAACGTTACTGTGATAAAAGGAAAATCTGTGACTTCTTCCCCGACTCCTCCTCCATCTCCACCCTCTCCTCCCCCCGTTTCAACAAATTATGTTCCTTACATAGCCGGAGGCGTAATAATTGCATTATTCTTCATCACCCTTGGTGTTACATCTATGATAGGGGGAGAATTTTCAAGGCGCATAAATCTGATTTCAACTATCTTATCGCTTGGATCATCAATCTTTCTACTTCTATATGATCCTTTACTCAAAGACGCAGCATATTACCATTGGTTAGGCCTACTGGTTTATGTTATATTAATGATAATCGCATTAAGTTTAGCATATTTCATGGAGAGCTTAAAAAAACTGGCTTTCATTGGTATGTTCACAGGTAACCTGATACTGGGAATTTTAATGATTTCTGATGCTGTTGCCGGGCTTCCAGTTTCGCAGTTTTACAACACTGTATCTAATGTTGGATGGAATTACCTGTTTGGATTTGGAACCACATCTATTTCAACATTTGACATTTCTATTGCATTTTCTTTGCTTCTGCTCATGATTGGTTTATCTGCAGGTACTTCTTTATATATGGCAAGAAATAATTCGACAACAAAAAACAATTGAATGGGGAACTGGGAGTTCCTCAAACCATTTAAACCATCAACATCAAATTTATTAACATATGAAACATACAGAATCATTCCAATTTGAATAATTCACGGGTGATAATGTTTGTACGCAATTATTGAGGATGAATATTTAGCAAGGGTTCCGCCAACTATGCTTGGAGAGGATTATGATCTGGTTGTTGAGGAAGTTACAAGACGAGAACTTCAGGGAACAATGGTTGACTATATTCCAGTTCAACCTGTAAAGAATGAAAACCAGAAGTGTTACATTGTCTCAATTTTAGGTGTGAAAAAGAATGGAGACGGCATAATGGTGCACGGAGATGGAGGTGTTTATCAGAAAATTTCTTACAGGGCCCTCGCATTCGTCCCTAAAGTTAATGAAATTGTTGAGGGGTTTGTCGTCTCAATAGTGTCTAAAATTGGTGCTTTTATCAGGTTTGGTTCATTTGAAGGGTTGCTTCATATCGGTCAGATAATGGATGACAGAATAGAAATAAATGAAGCAAACAGAACTCTTTCAGGGAAAGATTCGAAAAAAGAATTGAAAGTTGGTGATAAAGTAAGAGTTAGAATAGTTATGATGAGCATTTCCTCTTCATCTCCTAAAGACCGAAGAATTGGATTTACAATGAAACAACCAGGTTTGGGAAAACTTGAATGGATAGGGTCACCAGTAAAACAGGACTCAGGAAAACTGGAAAAGGAAATACCCCGCAATCTTAAATCTTCTAAAATCAAATCACCAAAGAGGAATTATGCAAAATCAAGCAGCGAAGTGGAATTTGTTCATGAAACGGTTGAAAACATTCCTAAACCTGTAGATGAAGAAACCCAGGAAGAAGAAGCCCTTGGGGAAGAACATGATTATGGTGAGGAACTTTGAGCAAGGCATCCGCAAAGAAAAAAATTTTGGCATGCAGGAAATGCAAAAGAATCTGCTTTGACAAACCTTGCCCCGAACATGGAGACAGAGATCTTTCTCCCGACTGGTATGGTTTCATGGTTTTCGACAACCTCGAACATTCAACAATCAGTAAAATAGCAGTTAATCCCAGAGAAGGAATCTATGCTCTTAAGGTCAGATAAAACATATTCTCTTACTGAGCAATCAAAATCTCTCATAACCCAGAACA
>JAKAYH010000211.1 GCA_021826835.1 Thermoplasmata archaeon
GCTTAATTGTGGTTTTATGATTCCAGCAGTAAAAGCGTTAATCGTTGGAATAATAGTAGTAAGTGTTGCTGTTCCCTCAGCTTATTTCGCATATAATTACAGCATATCTTCCCCTACTGAAGTTACTCATTATATTCCTAATAACTCTTCGGCAGTTATTCATCTGGTGAATAATACAAGTGATTATTATATATTTGAAGGGACTGGTTATGATGGCATAATCTTGAATTACAGCTTCAGTTCCTTCACCAATAAAGCTCAATCCGTATCAAATTCAACTTCGATTTCGTCCACCTCTCCTTCGAAAGGCAATTCTTCTGTGACTATCAAATTCTATGAAGCATTCCTTGGAAGCGACATATACAAAGTAAATATCTCGAACGTAAGCATAAGCAGCTTAATAACCCCAGGTTTACCGAACATAAGTTTCTCAAAAATTAGCCCTCTGAATAAGTCCATTACCATGTACGCTTCTCCCATTGGGGATTCATATGTGATCATTGGAAATTTGAATGCTACGCTTTACTCAATTTCCACAAATCATTTTGGAACTTACTGGAAAACCTCCCATAGTCTGATCATGAAAAATTATGCCTATGTTTCTTTTTACTTAAACATAAGTTCAATACTTCTAAATCATAATCTTACCAGGTTAAAGAATAATGTAACCCTGACAACGAATCAATCTTACATTAGTGAAGTGGGAAATCCGAGTCTGTTCGTTGTCTACGGTAATGCGACAAATAATATTACTAATGTGACTATTCAAATTTCGAACACCACTCTGTTACACGATCTGATCTCTGTTATAGAGAGCAAATATGGCAGCTACGTAATCAGTATGTCCAACCCAAATCCAAATAAGGCTATCTTTGAATTCAATATAGGCATAAAAGATTTGGGTAATAAAAAATTCTTGAAGGGGTTCTAAGTTGATCTATGCCAAAACAATGAAACTGTAAGAATAAATTTAATTCATTTTTAAAAAGTTTTTTGTCCTATGCTTATATAGATTAAGGCTATTTAGCAGTAATGGTAAGTAGGCTTGCTCTTTTGAAATATACCTATGTGTATTATTTTAGAAATTATTACAGATCCAGAAGCTTTTATCTAATGTTTCTTCTTTCATTGGTTGTATCAGGTTTATTGATATATTTATCGTTTAAATATTTGGGGGATGTTTCTATATTTGGGAAGAAATTGGGGGTTATCTCAAGTGGAGGCAATGAAAACGAACTTCTATTAGGATGGCTTTGGGGTTTTCTTTTATCTTCCCTTCCCGTATTTGCTTCCGTATTCTTTGGTTCACCAGCCATTTCTAGTGAAATTGAAAATAAGACGGCTTTCCATATATTCACCCTTCCTATACCAAGAGTTATACTTTTATCAGGAAAATTCCTTGCTTCGGTCTCTGTAACGTCCATAATTGTCTTGACTTATTCCCTGATTGAGATTGCAACCTTCCAATATCTATTTGGAGTGATATTGATTCAGATGTTTTATAGTATTCTGCTAACACTATTATTCGTATTATCTATTTCTGCCGTTACGTTCATGATCAGCAGCATATTCAATAAAAATACTTATGCATACATTTCTGTGCTAATAACTTACCTTTTAGTATTTTATGCTGCAACTATAATCATAGAATTACTTTACAAAACCGTTCCATATTATTTACTGAACCAGGCATCGTCTATCACCTACAGGGTCTTTATAGATCTTTCATTAGGAATTACTTTAACTGCCCCAAATCCATTCCCTGCATCACTTCATGCCATATTTAGCAATGCACTAATCATGTTTCTTTATTTTCTGGTGGCCATTGGAATAACTGTGATCTTATTTGAACGGAAGGAGGTGAAATAGACGATTATGCTTGAAGCTAATAATCTGAACAAAAACTACGGAAGATTAAAGGCTCTTAAAAATTTTGATCTTCAGGTTAATTCTGGGGAATGCTTGGTTCTCTTGGGCCCTAATGGCGCAGGAAAGAGTACTTTTCTAAAATTATCAACAAATATAGTTCATCCGTCATCCGGATACGTTTCGATAAAGGGAGTTAAGGTCAACGAGGACCCAATGAAAGCTCTATCTTCCGTCGGTCCGCTGATAGAATTGCCGGAATTCTATCCATATTTGAATGGAATAGAGATCTTGAGATACGTGTGTAAAGTTAAGGGTGCCGATAAGGAGACAGTCTCGGCAGAGGTTGAAAAACTAACCAATGAATTGAGGATGGATGATTATATAAACAGGAAGTCAGGCCAATATTCTAGGGGAATGAAACAAAGACTGGCGCTGGCATGCGCAATGGCCATGGACCCGGAAATTCTAATACTTGACGAACCAACTTTTGGTCTTGACCCTAAGGGGATGAGAGAATTCATTGATATAATAAGAGAAATAAATGTTAAAAGAAAGAGGACAGTAATTCTTAGCACACACCTTATTTCGGAGGCAAGAGAGATCGCGAGCAGAGTTGTGATAATAAATGAAGGCGAGAAGAAAATTGAAATGGCAAATGACAAGGATACGAGGATGATTAACATAACTTTGTATAACCAGAGTGATCTTACATTTTTAGAGAAGTACGGAATATCAATTATGGAAAAAGGCGAAAACAACGCAACGATCAAGCTTCCAGATTCCTTGGAAAATGATGAACTTTTCTCCATTCTCTTAAGAGAAGGGGTAAGAATAAAATGGGCTGAGCCTAGTAATACAATTGAAAGGAAATATCTCGAACTTGTAAAGTGACCATATAAAGGGAATTGAAAAGATTTTTAAATCTTTATTACATGATACTGGTGAGGATCATGGGGAAATTTAGATATAAGTGTGAGGACACAGGATTTAAATGCGGATTTCATATTGAGGCCGATAGCAAAGAGGATATAATGCATCATCTTCGAATTCACGCTATGCATGAACACAATATAGGTGAAGAAGATGCAAAACTTGAAGAAATGAAGAATCAAATAATCGAAAAAGTATAATTTTATAATAAATAATATGCATTTCGAAAAGTGTCAAAAAGTGTTTTATAATTATTAATAGCGTGCCTTGATATTGGTGATTATGGAATATAGAAAATTAACAAAGGATGAGGAGAGGGTCATTGTATTCAAGGGCACAGAGCGACCTTTTAGTGGAGAGTATGAATCAAACTTTAGGAAAGGAATTTATGAATGTAGAAGATGTGGCAATCCTTTGTACAAATCTGAAAATAAATTTGATGCCGGATGTGGCTGGCCAAGCTTTGATGATGAAATACCGGGTAGTGTGAAGCGTATTATGGACATAGATGGAGTAAGGACGGAAATTCAATGTGCGAAGTGCGGTGCCCATCTTGGTCACGTCTTTTTAGGGGAAGGCTTTACTCCAAAAAATACAAGGCACTGCGTTAATTCAATATCAATGATATTTAGGGAGGATGTTCCAGATGATAAGTGAAATAATTCTAGGTGGAGGCTGTTTTTGGTGCACAGAGGCAGTTTTTGAAAGAATTGACGGAGTTACGGAAGTTGTTCCGGGGTATTCTGGTGGTACAATGGTAAATCCGTCCTATGAGGATGTTTGTACCGATACAACCGGACACGCAGAGGTTATCAGGATTAAATTTGATACTGATAAGATTTCTTTAAGTCAGATACTCGAGATCTTTTTTGAGATTCACGATCCTACCACCATGAACAGGCAGGGTGCGGATGTGGGGACTCAATATAGATCGATTGTAATTTGCTTTGATAAGAATCAATTGGAATTTGTAAAAAGATATGTTGAGGAGCTCGATAGAAAAGGGAAATTCAATAGCCCAATAGTAACGCAGGTGGAGGCATTTAAAAATTTTTATCCCGCGGAAAGCTATCATATAAAATATTATGATAGGAATGAATCTAATCCGTATTGCAAAATAGTTATCAGCCCAAAGATTAGAAAATTAATGAGCCTTCATAACATACTTTTAAAATAATTACCTCAATGACCTATTAAATAATCATAATTTGCATATATTTCGCAAACGCGAGGAGTGGGATTCGAACCCACGCTCTCTAAACGAGAAACAGCTTAGCAGGCTGCCGCCGTACCACTGGGCCATCCTCGCAATTAAGTCAGTCAGAAAATCTTTCCTGGAGATCGTTGGCAACCTGTTCAAGGACTTCTTCAAAATCCTCATTTTCTAAATTAACCACTTCTCCGCTTGGAAGGATAATCCTCGCCAGATATATGTCTCCATCCTTTGTAATTTCAACCTCTGCGAGCTGTGTTGTCATCAAACCTGTAATAGCATGCAATATAATATATTTTTTATGCAGATCTGCTTTATTTTGGTATTTTCATTATTGCGACTCATTCAATTAACCATTTAACTGCTTTATGTACATGAAGTGAACCTTTTTCCTCCATAATCACATAGATAAAGGATAACGAGTTCTCATTTTAGCTCCGCTTTTATCTTTTCCACTTTCAGTTTAGAAGACCTTTTGAAACTTACTATGTTCCATCTTCACACATCCACAACTCAACGCAATTAGGTTTCCCTTTATTCATTTAGTTACCAGGATAGGGAAATAGAAAAATTTTAAACCCGATGCTAAAGTCTTTCCTGATATCATCCTATGGAAATTTTGGAGCATGATTTCCCCTTGATTCTTTAAGGAGAAGGTTAAGGTTTGAATTTAAAGGCAATGAAACGATATACAAATTACATATTCATCTCTCATCTCAAGTTGTATATTTTATTCTTAATTGATTGTAAATATGATTATTAACCATTTCAATCTCAGCTTTACACTTTGGCACTATTGGAATTCTATTTATTTTGAAATCGAATACCTCATGGTGCGTAATGACATTAGAGCGCTTTTGAGTACATCCTTTGCACACTTTGCTAATGATGGTGTCTTTTTCCTATTTTCAACATTGATTGTTTATTTTGAGAAACCTTCAGTGGGTATAAATGGTCTTTTTCTTGGATATTTTGCAGTCACATATACTTTCATCGCTGGCGTCTTAAGCATACCAATAGGTAAAAAATCGGATGGAGATGATAAAGATCCAGAACTTATGGGAATAGGACTTACTTTGCTTGCCATCTCTATATTTTTCTTTGCACTAGTATTTTATTCA
>JAKAYH010000212.1 GCA_021826835.1 Thermoplasmata archaeon
TTGTTATCCATAACCTTTTCACAGTAAACATAACCAGAAATACCGAATTTAATTCAAAAGGATTTGCAGTTGGCTACCCATTCTCGTCCAACATTTCATTCTCTGATCCAAATGGAACCCCATTTACTTATAGACTTTATTATATGGCCAGCTATTCTTCTAATGGCCAAATAATAACAAAAAACCAGACGTTTCAGAATGGCACAGTGCATCAAGAGAATTATACAACTCCGATAAACACATACGGACCAAGCTATTCCCTATCTTTAGAGATTTCGACAAATGCCCCACATTTACACATTGTGGTCACTGAATTAAGCTGGTATGTGACAAGGAATCAAAGTAATCTGTTTTTGGATGAAATTGGAACATCTTTCCTTATTGCAGGATTTGTAACGATGGTGGCAAGGTTAACTTACAATACATCTGCTTTAACAAAAGAAAGGAAATTAGCAGCTGGAGGAACAGGTAATAAAATAAGAGAACAGTGATTTTTAGTTGTTCTAAGCCAGCGTTATTATGACCCTTTTGCTCACTTTTCCCTTAATTAGTGTAGTCTTGAAATTTACCGCCCCTACTTCTGATGTGTTCTTTACGTGAGTTCCATGATCTATTTGATAGGGAAGTTCCCCAATTTTTACTAACCTTATTGTTGGAAAATCTGGAATGTTTCCCCTTGAAATTGTCATCAAATCATTATCTGAGAGAATGGAACTCCTATCCCTTTGTGTAAATTCAACATTCACACCTTTTTTGATAATCTCATTTGTTTCATTCTCGATTTTCTTTACAATTTCTTCGTTTATATCTGGAATCTCCAAATCAACCCATGCCTGATCATCATACGTCTGATTTATGCGGTTTGCTGCTTTGTAATCTCTGTATGCAATACCTGTTATGATTCTCAATGCTGTTCTAAATTTCATGTGTCCATATCTAACGGGCCAGTCAATATATTGCTTTACATCTTTTCCCTTTATATTTTCAGGGTATGTGTCATGTGATATGAGATGGATGGCCGTACCATCATTCCATGTGTCGATAATTTCATATTCTTTCCCCTCTATTACAATCTTCCCTCTATCGTTGGGTTGCCCCTCCCCGGTTGGAAAGAAGACTGAATTGTCCACTATTAAGTCTGTAAATTCATTAAATATTACTTTACCAGTAGTTTCTTTCAAATAATTGTCGTCCAGATAAGCTAATTTTGTATCCATTGATATCCCTTATACAATTTTCCTTTTATCCTTTTTCATTCTAAAAGAGAACTACCAATGCCATCAGACATACCTTAAGTTTTAGAATGCTCAGAATTTTTGGTGTAATCAGTAATATTATTTTCAAATAAGCAAAAATCAAAGTCTTTTTTTAGCTCGACGGCCCACACAATTAAAATCATTGATTTTAGTCCTACCTATTTGACTTTGTTTGGCAACTTTAGGATTAATCCTGATTTAGTAAATGTAGGTTTAAACAAAGATATATATCTGTGAGTGTTTACTTCTCCGTTGGATTCTCATAGGCTTGAAACGCTTTATAATCTTAAGAGAAATGATATTAAATATGATCTAAGTGTAATGAGAACATTTGATGAATTTCTAAAAAAGCCTCATCAGAGCTTTGATAGTATTCATGTAGCTGGAACAAATGGAAAGGGTTCAACGGCTTCATTAATTTTTAACGTAATTAGGGAAAAATATAGAGTTGGTCTTTATACTTCACCGCATTTAAGAAGATTTAACGAAAGAATTTTCATCCACGATAGAGAAATTTCAGATTTGGAAATAGAAGGTTTTCTGAATAATGTTAACGGTTTCATAGTGGAAAACATTAAAGTGAATAGAAATCCTACTTTTTTTGAGGTTACAACAGAACTTGCATTCAACACGTTTAAGGAAAATAAAATTGATTTCGCCGTTATAGAAGTGGGTCTTGGAGGAAGACTTGATGCTACTAATGTTATTGAACCTAGAGTTTCAGTAATCACTAAAATTGGATTCGATCATGCAGATAGATTGGGAGGAACATTACAATCTATAGCTTTTGAAAAGGCTGGAATCATAAAGAATGGAAAACCTACTGTAACCTCGGAAATTAAAAATGAAGCAATCAGCGAAATCAGAACCATAGCAAAAAGGAAGAATAGCAAGCTCACAGAAATTAAAAACAGTTGTAAAGTAAACAATGTAAGCATATCTGAGGAGGGCTTATCTTTTGACTTGAAAACTGACAAAAATGAATATGAGATTCAATCAAAACTTATCGGCGATTTCCAGATAGATAACATATGTTCTGCGGTAAAGGCAATTGAAGAATCTGGTATAGATATAGATCAGACTGATATCCAAAATGGCATCAAAAAAGCAAGATGGGTGGGAAGATTCGAGATAATAAGAAAAGCACCGAGAATTATATTAGATTGTTCCCACAACCCACCTGCCGCTAACTCCCTTTCCATATCATATAACAAAATATTCAACGATAATCCAATTTTACTTATAGGAATGTTATCAGACAAGGATCACTATTCATACATGAGAAATATTAGAAAAATCTCAAACAGAGTAATTTTTACAAGACCAGCAGAACCTGGTAGAAGCTTGGATCCGAATATACTCATGACAGAATCAGGAAGCCTTTTTAAAGAGGCAAAGGTAATAGAAGACCCTGTTGAGGCTTATGAATATTCAAAATCATTGGGTGAACCACTATTAGTTACCGGATCTATGTATCTGGTTGGAGTTGTTACAGAAATAGAAAATATCAATACTTTCCCTTATTAGAGCTTTTTAAATTTCACATTAGTCCTAATAATCGTACCTCGTACCCTTATATACTTTTTTTTGAACTTTCTCATTGTTGTGAGCAATAACAGACATGATTCAGATACTGGTAAAAAAAGAGTTTAGTATATCAGATGCTTAGAGATAAAATGCAGGTGCCAATGTGAATCCTTTTGATAAATTTGACAGGCAAAGCAATATATTAAAGGGAGATTTGTCTACACTAACCTCCTCGCATATTCCAGAATATTTCCCACATAGAGATAGACAGATTGGACTTATGGTTGAGTCTTTAAGCAGTATTATGCGTGATTCAAGACCTTCTAATCTTCTCCTTTATGGAAAAACTGGTACAGGTAAATCGTCGGTTACTCAATATGTGATTTCAAAACTTGGAGAAAAGGCCCCTGACTCTATTCTTACCTGCTATCTTAATTGCCAAACCTTCGATTCCCCGTATTCAATATTAATAAATGTTGCAAAGTCCGTTTCCGATGCAGATTCTATTCCATTATCAGGGTGGCCATTGGATCGTGTTTATTCTGAATTGAGTAATAGAATTGAAAAAAGTAGAAGGTATATTGTTATCATTCTTGATGAGATTGATAAGCTTGTTGAAAAAAATGGGGGAGACTCCCTATATGTGATATTAAAAGCTGCAGACGAGTCAAAAAATTCCAAAACCTCAATTATAGGAATAACTAATGACACCTCCTTTACAGAAAAACTTGATTCTAGAGTGAAGAGCAGACTCAATCAGGAGAGTATAATTTTTCCACCATACAATGCCTCGGAACTCAAGGATATCCTAGAACCAAGAGTTAAGAACATAATCAAAGAGAATAGCATTGAGGAGGCTGCAATAAATCTATGTGCGGCTATTGGTGCTCAGGAGCATGGAGATGCCAGAAAGGCAATTGACCTTATGAGAATTGCAATTGAGCTAGCAATAAGAGAGAATAATGATTGTGTTACAACAAGCCATGTATACAAAGCAAGAGACAGGCTTGAGACAGATGTACTTAAGGAGACAATAAGAACTCTACCAACACATACAAAAATTGTAATCTTAAGTTGTATTACCGCCAGCGAGATCAATAAGACCAATATGATCACAGGAGAAATATACGCAAACTACAAGGATATCTGTCATGACATGAAAATCCCACCGGTTTCATCCAGAAGGGTTTCTGATCTTCTTTCAGACCTGGAAGATGCAGGTCTCATAACAACAACGATGAAAAGCCTAGGGCGTTATGGACGAACTAGATTTATTCAACTGAACGAAAAAGAAAAAGAGATGAAAAAATACCTCAGTGAAGATGAGGAAATGTCTAATTTCAATTTTAATCGCAAATCAATTCAAACAAGGTTTGGAACGTACGATCAGTTAGATGTTGCCCTTGATAAAATAATTTCTGCCAATGAAGAAGAAAGACCTGATGGGCTTAACTAATTTATAATCATACACATATCATCTGAAACATGGTGAAGACGTAAATTGTTTTTATTTGCAAAATCCTTAGGAGCATCTGTCCAGTCATAATTATCTACTATAATCACGAAATTTTTGGAGAGATATGGAAAAACAGTGTTTAGTTCAAAGCTGACATGATCATAGGTATGAGTTGAATCGTGGAAAAACATGTCTATATTCTTGTATTTTTCCAGTTCTCTCTGCAATGTTACATTTGAATCTCCAAGAACCAGATTCCATATGCTCTTCAACTCTTCCGGGATTACAAATCCTACCGGCATTTCTTCAGCGTTCCCATATTTAACTCCTAGGTCAAAACTTATTAATTTGGATCCCTTGGGTAGTGACTTAAGAATTGCACTTGTGCTGGTTCCAGGGCCTACTCCAGTTTCGAAAACAATTTTTGGTTTTGAGATGCTCACAGCAAGATATAAAAACGCAAATTCATCATCAGAAACTTGCCAAAAATCCCTCCCGTGAATAATGAACTTCAACTTGTCGTGAAAAGTCCTTATCTCTCCGAGTGTTTCCTCAAGATTCTCTAGTTTATATTTATATTTCTTTTCTAGAATTTCAATAGTTGAGCTATTTAAAGTCAAATTCTTTACCCTTCTCTATTTCCATTAATTGAACTTTTGAGTTTGTTCTTTCTTCCGCCATCTTCTTGAAGAGGCTTGCATCTTGTTTGATCATGTCGAAGGTATTATAATGCATGGGAATAACAATTTTCGGATTAATCATTTTAATAGCTTCTATGGCCCCATCTGGCCCCATTGTGTAATGTCCGCCTA
>JAKAYH010000213.1 GCA_021826835.1 Thermoplasmata archaeon
CGAGACCACGCAGGCACAGATAATATATACGGCCAGGATCAGTGCAGGGAATACCTTACTGCCATGGGAAACGTTGGTATTACTCCTGTGTTTGTCGATGAAATCTTTTACTGTAAAAGATGTGATGAACTCTGTACAGAAAGAACATGCCCCCATTCCGAAGAAACGAGGATAAGATTCAGCGGCACATTGATCCGAGACATGATCAAACATGGAAAAATACCTGATAAAAACGTGATGAGAGAGGACGTTTTCCAAACCATTGCGGGAAATCATCAGGAAACCGTGTGACTTTACAGCTCCATGGCCTGGAAAAAATCCGTGGAATGTGATTTAACGATGATCTATCCTTACAACTTTACAGCAAAGATTCTTTGAGGAGGTATCAGTGTCGCTATTTGAATTATCCAGTTGCGTGAAGAATCGAGGAAATTTTCTGTAACAAAATTTTAATTAAAAGAGTCAGATCTTTGAGGGTAAGGTTTATCACTGAACATAAACGGATAAAGGATAGCACCTCCAATGTTTGAATATTACAAAAAGGAAGGCACATAATCCTTATGATCCCATGGCATATAGTTCCCGCACCATGTGAAACTTACATAAAATATGATGGTGCTGGGAAAATTGATTTCTCAAAGGGAATGATTGCAATTGTAACAATGTTATTTATCCTACGATAGGCTGATCAGGAAACACCTCGAGAAAGTGATTCCTTTTGATGCTCTTAATAAGGATGAGAAAGTATCCAAACACCCTATTTGTAGGATTTTTCACGATACCTTCATTATATTCCTGATTATTACGAAATTCCACACGAATGAGGAATTGTATCGCAGGGCAGCATCGGCAACCATATCAGAGAAGTCCCGTTTCTCTCACTGAAAGGATTCCGTCAGTTAATCTATTTAATGGTGTTTTCATTCTCAGTATTATGGAACCCATGGCAACATTTGATGCGGAGAACTCCTCTGCCCTCTTCATGGAGAATGTATCAAAAAGATATGGGAAAATCATGGCGGTTGACGATTTTTCCCTTACCATAAAAGATGGGGAGAGGGTGGCACTTCTTGGCGAAAATGGGGCAGGAAAGTCAACAACACTCAAGATTATATCTGGCCTGATGAAACCTGACACTGGAAAAGTCAGGATATTCGGTTATCTTCCCAGTTCCTATGAGGCAAAAAAGATAATAGGGTATTTACCGGAAGATGCAAGCCCTTATCTTAATCTTTCAGTGATGGAGAATCTTGAATATATCGGAGCCATCAGGGAGACTGAAAATCTTGAGTCAAAAATTGAGGAACTTCTTGATATACTTTCCCTCAAGGAAATGGCAAAGCAAAAACCACTGTCACTTTCCAGGGGAAATAGGCAGAAACTTTGTGTTGCCCTGTCCATAATTCATAACCCAAAATTTGCCATTATGGATGAACCATTAAATTATCTTGATATTCCAACCCAGGAGGCGATGTTCCAGTATTTTGAGAAGATGAATGCGACATTTCTGATATCAACACATATTCTATCCATTGCAAAGAGACTGACAGAACGCATTGTTATAATCTCTTCCGGAAGGAAGGTGTGGGATGGCCCTCTGAAGGAACTGGAAGATATGGAAAGTGATAACAAATCAATTGAGAGTATTGTTTCCGGAATGATGAAAGATGTTCACTAAAGTCCTCAGTCTGCTGATAAAATCTCGCTTCTCAAGGTCGTTTCTCATAATAATATTCTTCGTGTTCGTATACTCATTATTCGTGATCAGTTTTGGGTTTGATTTTGGAAATGAAGCAAAAATAGGATCTTATTATCTTGCATTCTTCTTTACGCTCTTTATTGTGAGTGCTACCGTTGCAGGCGGATTATCTATCACAAATGCCGATAGAGATTTTCTTCTGACATCTGCTGTTCGAAACATTGACCTGATACCGGCTTTTTTTATAGCTCAGGCCCTATCATCCTCCATTATCTTTATAGCCGCTGCCGCTGGGGCTTTAGGCTTTTTCAGAACAAATTTGCCGGACTTTATTCTTGGAATTGTGGCCATCATCTGTATGGCCATACTTCCAATTTCCATGAGCTTAAACATGGCAGGCAAAAGAATAGAGGTAAAGGGGTTCTTCGCTGCAATAGAATTTGCCTGGATAGCGTCATCATTTGTTGGCTTCCCCTATGGGGCACTTTCATTCATAACTTCCCTGAACCCGGATTCCTCCATAGTTGTTATCGCGTCAACGATTGCCGCCACTGCCTTTGCGTCCCGTACCATAACAGGTGAATCACTCCCATTCAGAATTTCTTCATTCTCTTCAAGAAATAAGAACCGTTATGACAAAACGTACAGCTTTAAGGAAAAGAAACCTATGGAAGCCATAATGTTGCTGCATTTCAGGCAGGTGGATTTTACGAGCAGAGCTGCATCGATGGGAAATATACGGGTAAGGATAAACAGGGTGAGCATATACACGCTGTTCGTAATACTAAGCGTGCTTTCCATTGTAATGACGTTTTTACTCATATGGTTCAACAAGGACATATCAGCTGGTTTTGGTTCGTTTAGCGAATTCATGATTTTTGCCTATGTGGCATGGTTTCTTTCCATTATGCTGAGTACCGGGACTCTATCCAAGGAAAGGGCATGGCTCTCATTTACATCCATACCAATAGAGAAATATCTCAGGAAAGTCCTGGAAGCAAAAATGCTTCAGACACTATTTGCATGTGTTCCTTTTATAGTGTCATCGATATTTCTTGGGTTTTATCTTTCTCACATCTATTTTGAAATGACAACAGTGCTGATCCTGTTTCCAGCGGTATATTCCGGAATAAACTTCTCACTTTCATTTATGAGAAAACCCTATCAGATTTTGCAGGAAGATATTATGCCTTCCACTTATAATGCTTCACAATTTGGCGTGTTCCCAATTACCTTTACAATGCTTATCGCCCTATTTGCTGTGATAATATTTCCCATAACTACACCATTCATATTTGCAGCCGCAGTGCTTATCCTTTCCTATTTGGCTTTCAGCAAGAAATACTGGCAGAAACGACTCTACCAGTGGACCGAGCTGGGATACCAGTGATTTGGAGGATATGCTGTTGAAATTATCTAATCAGATGAGGAAAAAGATACATACAAAATCACACTGCCTGCATGGTTTAATTATATTCATTAATATTATATAATATTTTGAATGCTGCCATAAAACAATTAGATCGTCGAAAACCCTTTCATCGATCGCGGTAATGCGAAATATTCATTCAGTTTGCCGGAAGTTTTGAATTTTCAATGGATCATATTTCCCATGGCTTTCCTATGGCACTTTCAAATCTCTCCTTAACTATGGAAGGTATATAGAAATTACTTTCAAAAGGAAATGCAAGATTTACACCAAGTACTCCATTTACCTGATTCAACCTGTCTATTACAGGTCTGCCTTCATCCAGATGTGGGAAACTTGTGAGAAACAGATAAATCCCATTGATATTCCTTCTTTCCTGAATTATGTAATTTCCAAGAATTTCCATTGCCTTGCTTTTGACCTCCTTTTTCATATTTTCGTCGTATGCAATGCTAACAACTGCAAGATTTAATTTTCTGTATCTGTATGCATTAAAATTTGGCCTCATACTTATTATATCTGAAGAAGTAAGCCTTTCAATCTTTTTTTTCACCACATTTCTTGGTATTCCAGTTGATACTGAAATTTTATTAATACTATCCATTGGTCTCTGTATGAGATATCTGATTATTTCGAGGGATTTTTGGTCAAGTGATACATTTTCATAGATTTCATATGTCGAGTACAGTACCTGGCAGCCCGGAATCATTCCCTTAATCTTGTCTATGGCCTCCCTTATCTGTTCGTCATTCTCCTTATACATTTCTATATTTATGATTTCTTTTCTTACCCCGGAGAAATGTATGGAATATATACCACCTATCTCATTCCTGAAATTATCGCCTTCAAGGAACTGTGAGTTTTCACACATAATTACTAGAAAATAAGCCCTGAGGCCTACTATGGTTGGATTTATGAATACAGACATACCCATGAGTGATTCGTTGTGGAGCATTTCATCGATAACATTTTTCACGTAATTAGGACTCTTTCCTATTTTTTTTGCAATCTGCCAATAGGTGGGCCTCTCTTTCATTAAGGTGCTTGGCCATTCCATATACTTTACGATATCTTTATCAGCGACGCTCACATTAATCATATAATTTCTTCTTATTTAATATGGTGCATATACCATGAATTATTTATTTTCCAGAAAGTTAAGTATTTTTTTAACTCGAAAGGAATTGTTAGGTCTTGTTCATCGTGCTACAGAATATGGGTGCACATAATTTCTTTAAATACAAAGCGCTGAAAATATGTTAGATTAAAATACTTTAAATATATCAAAATAATGTCGAATTCGATATATGACAGCAGGAGAATATCTGGATAGTGCATTGTTCATCATCTCCTTAAAGCCCATGAGTGGATATGAACTTTCCAGAAAACTGAAATGGGACGGATCGATGGTTTCAGGAGGAACCATAAGGCCATTGCTGAAATCACTGGAAAAGCAAGGTTTTATAACTTATGAGATGAGGGGCAGAGCAAAGGTATATCGACTGACACCCAAAGGTGAGAGGTACGTATCCAATCTGAGACTTTTCAGGGAAACTATGAGGGAAAAAATGCTGAGGGCGTCTATGGGAAGAGATATTCTATTTCCTGAGGTACTTACCGATATCGAAGATACCGCGATTCTGAACGAAGCAATTGAAGAAATGGCAAATCTCATAATCAAACAGGTAAAAATTGCATTTGCCCTGAAAAAGAAGGGAGAGGAAGAAGGAGTGAAGACACTTAAAAGCATGATTGAAAGGGACATGAGTGAGATACTTGAAGCCAGAAGGTCAAGAGTTCACTAGTGAAGAACTTAAAAAACATGCAACATCAACAATAATAGTTATGGCCCTGATGGGTACTCTGATAACTTATGTGGAAACGATGGTCACACCAGCAATCAATATACTTGTTCA
>JAKAYH010000214.1 GCA_021826835.1 Thermoplasmata archaeon
AATAGAAAAATACATAAATACATTTGTGTTTAAGGATTGAGCAGGTGTGGTGTAGCCTGGTAGCACGGAAGCCTTCCAAGCTTTCGACTCGGGTTCAAATCCCGGCACCTGCATTATCATAAAGGTTTAATATGGGTAATATGTTTTAGATTTTATAATTCGAAGACATATAATTTCTGCTTTCGTGGATAATGGAAAAACTAACAGGTAGGACAATTGACAGCGTAAGCAGGAACCTGAATTATCTGGATGTTGTTACCATACAAGTTGGAAATCGAGAACTCTATATTTCATCAGAGAGCATAGAAACTTTAGATGTTCTAAAAAATCTGGGGTGTCCATATCCCAGGATCCGTAAATGTGCACATACATAATTTTTTGCAATGTTAAGAAAATACTGCAAAATAGGTGTTCAGTATCTCATATTGATAATAATTGTTATGCGGAACTCAAGTACAAACTCGGTACTGAAGTGCTACTTGAATCGTAAGATAATTGGACATCCTTAAATGGGAATGGTTATTCGGGTAGTTTTGTCGCTGATTAAATCAGTTTATTTTAAGGAGCATTCGCTACAAAGGAAACGCTCTGCATGTGTTTTTCCTTTCATGGCACAAATAGATTTATTGGTGTTTCCCCAAATATTGTATTTCTCTGACTTTGTGTTTTCTTCTAAGTTGCTTATATGATCAGATAAGTATGGATAAAATTTCTCGATTACCATCTTTTCTGTGAGATTTCCAAAAGCTCCACAGAGGCAATCCCCGCTCTTACCAATAGTACCGTAAGCGCTATTTATTGGTATCTGGTATTCATAGTGTAGTTTCCACACTTGTTCATCTGTATAATGAAATACAGGGCAATCCCAATAAGCTCCTTGATAAAATTGAAACCTTCTGGCCCACGTGGATCTTCTATTACTCTCAGAACTTCTTACACCTGAAAAGATAAGTGGTGTCTCCCCTTTTTCTTTTTTATGCCAGGATATGAACCTTCTTACTGCATCAAGTTTTAGTATGTGCATAATTTGGCTATGCCCTGCCGGTGTTGGAAAACCATGCTTTAACACATATGTATCGTAGCTGGTATATCCTTTGAAAATTTTTAGATCCCAGTTGAATTCAGAAGAAACGTTATGTACATACTCTCTAGTCTCATTTAAACCTATCCCAGTATCAATAAAAACTACGCCGTCCAACCTATCCTCATTACTCATTTTTAAAGCTGTTAGCATACTGTCCTTGCCACCAGAAAGTAGCGCCCACCCTTTCTTACTTTCTATTGAATTCATAATGATCGCTAGTTAGTATTCTATTATTTAATATATACCTTTCCTTGATACAAGGAAAAAAATTATATGGTTCAAAGCTTATATAATTTACTAGTATCAAAATATTTTTATATTATAATTGAATAATGATATGATTTAGTATGTTTATGCCGAACGATAATTGTATTCTTTGTGGGGCTAAGACAGTTTCTGGTGCTAAGAGATGTGATGATTGTGAAAAGCTAAGGGAATATGTTGACGCTCTTTTTGAAGATGCTAAAGCGGAATTGGCAAAAAACCCTTCAATTGACAGAGAAGTAGTGTTCAAAACACTAAGAGAACTTGCATTTGTGGTGCAAGAAGATTCCCTGCTAAGAACATACAAAAACGCAATGAAGTTCTTTTTGGAACAATTCATAGATAAAGGGTATAGTGAAACAAAACTAGAACTTTTCATGAAAAAAGTCCCAACGAGGTTAAACCCGTTGAAAATATTAGGGGAATTTTCAGAGGGTGAAATCGTGAATTGGGATCCCTCCTCAATCAGCAGTGAAACTCCTTCCAAAATATACCCTGGAGAAGTGATCAGAAATTTAAAAAATTCATATGAGCGTGCCACAGTTACAGAGCGAGCTGAGCAGAGATATGGCCATGCAGTAGCTTTTTATTCCATCTTGCCACTTATGCGAAATTATTCGCATTGTGACTCAAAAGATGAGGTTAAGCAATTGAACCTAGTACCTAAGCAACCTTGGGTCATCTTGTTGTCAATATTGGTTGGCAATAATGATGGCAAGATTTCATTAGAAAGAACGAGCAAATTCTTGAAAAAGAGGAGGGGAATAGGTAACATTTATAGAATCATTATCACAAATCTCAGTTCTCTTAGTACAGAATATACCCAAAAAGCAACCATTGATGTTGAAGAAACAGGAAACAATGATAAGGTTTACCAAATATCACCAGACATAGTTCAATATCTAAAGCGAGTAAGAGAAAATGTCAGGATAAGATAATTTAAGAGATGATACAAAATGGAAATAAACACAAGAATAACGGCTACAAAACTACTCTATTATCAGGATACCATAGTAAAGAATATTGTGAAAATATCAGACTATGTGTTTAAAAATGACACCCCCTTGAAATTTTCAGGATTTTTGCTTTCAGGTCCACCCGGTAATGGAAAGACAGAAATAGCGAAACAAGCAGCAGCATCTATCAGCAAAGGCACCCCGGTGAAAATCTTTCTGCTTGATGGTTCGGATATTGCTTCTCCAAAGTGGGGAGAGGCTGAGGAAAAGTTAAAGAGAGCTTTCACAGGTAGCACAGAAAGTAATCATACCGAAAAAAGAATAATAATATTCGACGATATTGAGAGCACATTAATGAGCAGAGATTTAGACATTTCAAAGGAGTGGCATTTCTCTATAAATTCAGTTGTTTTTCATCTACTTGATGATGTTGACCATTCAAACACAATAGTGATAGCTACTACAAACAAACCTGAAATGGTAGATCCTGCCCTAGTTTCAAGACTTTACCCGATAGCAATTCCCGCATTGAACAAGGATCAATTAAAGCAATTCGCTCAGAATTCTTTGCAAAATGGCGGATTTGATGTGGACACAGAAAAAGTGTTAAAATCTTTGGATATAAAAATAAGCGAAGGAAAAATTAAATCTTTGAGGGATGTTGAGCATGAGATTTTACTGGAAGTAGTAGAAATGGTAGGTGAGTATTGATGGAAGGTAATCTTGAGGGCACAGATGAGATTAAGTTTCCTTATTCTGGGCAAATTGAAGTTGAAATATATTTTAAGGAATACAAAGACAGCTGTGCAAATGACTGTAGACGTTTTTTGCATAAGGGAAGAAATGGAAGTACTCCATTGATTGAAAAGTTGAAGGACAAACTCAATGAAGAAGAGGACACTCTCACAATATTTCCTAAAGATTATGCCCTACTCAGACATGTTCCAATTAGTATCGATGCAGAACTTGATGCTGGAAGCAAGCGATCAGGTGCAGGTAAGACTCGAGGCGGCCTTGAAATCTATGACGTTTCAGGGCTAGATAAGAGCACTTTGACCAAACTTAAAGAGGTCTTGGAAGAAGAAAGGAAAAATTCCAACGAGAAAAAGCTTCCATGGTTCAGTTATTATAGAATATATATGCGGGAGGAATTGTTATGACAAATAACCAAGTGATAAGAAAGAAGATAACTCAAAATTGCATAAGTTCACTGGAAGAGAAAACTAGGAAAAGTAGACTAAACCAGGACGAAATTCAAAACATAATCGTTAGTGAAGTTGCAAAAGTAATCAAAGAGGAGTATTAGGAGGCGACATTAGTGAAAGTAGATATAGAAGGTGTTCAGAGCATAATAAAGTCAACTTATGAATTTCCAGATTCCGGACTTGTATTGATATATGGAGATAACTCCGTAGGTAAATCATCTATTATACGGGCTATAGCCGCTGCAATATCATATGACGCCTCAAATCGGGATTCAAGAATTTTAGAGGAACAGAAACTATTAGGCATACTACAGGATAGCAGTAAATCTAATCTTGGCCTAATTCGAGTGGGTACTGACGAGGCCTATATTAAATTAAGCGGGAGTTTGATCAATGAAACCGCGCTGATTTCCAGAAATGGTAGATTTAAAGGATCAAATCCTAGGTTTGTTATAACGAATGTTTTAAGCGATGTTAGTTGGATTATGAGAATTTTGACCCACACAACCTCTGATAAAATTAGTGATTACCTGAAAGGGTTTAATAACATGATTCTCAGATATGAAGATGTTACCGACCGAATAGGGAACACCAAAAAAGAACTTTTTCAAAAAATTCAAGATTTAAATCGAATGCTTAAGGAATCTTCAGAAGCCCAAAAACAAGTTCGCGAGAAGAGAAAAGTGTTAGATGAGGCCCGGAAAAAACTAAAGGCTCTTCAAGAGAAGCTTAGTGAGGAGGCTAAAAGAGACCCTAACAAAGAACAGCGTATATTGGAGATAAACAGTCAAATAGCAGAAAAGGAGAAATTAATTGGATTATCGATGAACACCATTGAAGGCCTTGAAAAAAAAGTAAGGAACAATAAAGCAACGATGACCCAGTTAAGTGAGCAAATCAACCAAATGGAAGAGTCACGCAAAAACCTTCAGAAAACCTTAGAAGAATATAGTGGCGTTGATATAGAGTCTATTCCAAACATTGAAGAGGAAATAAATTCCCTAAAGGAAAAAAGATCCAAAGAACAAGTTCTTTACGATATTCTCAAACGTACGCATTCAATGCTTGAAAAAGAACACTCTGGTGAAGTTGTTTGTCCTTTGTGTGGTTCCAGTAAGATAAATCCTGAAGAGGTTGAGAGGATTGCCGCAGAGAAGGATGAATCGATAAGGGTGTTCGACTCTAAGATCTCCACACTTTCGCGACGAGCAGGTGATCTCAACGAAATCTATAAGAGAAAGCGGAACCTCACGCAACAAATTTCAGGTATGGATAACAATATAATTCGGTCTAAAGATGATTTGAAATACTATGAACACGACGCTGAGTCGCCGAAAGTTCTACTTCAAGCAGAGGAAACTAAAAGGGCTGATTTAGTGAGGCAGAAGGATGACTTACAGATAGCTATATCTGGAGACAACAGTAATGAAAAGGAAAAATTGAAAATAATGCAAGCTCAAATTAGAGCTCTTGAAGTTGAAATAAAAGATCTTGAATTGGGTCAGAAATACTCACAAATCAATA
>JAKAYH010000215.1 GCA_021826835.1 Thermoplasmata archaeon
AATTTTTCATAGTGTATTATTACACGGGCTTTCCTTTGCGACAAACTTCTTTCTAAGAAGTTTGAACAAGAAATAGATAGGTTATTTATGAAAGATTCGAGCAGAAGCTTAAATATCATTATCCGATTAATATTCTCTAATGCCTATTGAAAATAGAAACGTAAGAGTCTTTCTTTATCGAGTGACAACCCCTAAGAATAATACATTCCCAAATAACTTTTATGAAAAATTTAAGCTCGATGAAATAGAGAATAATGTTCAAGAATGGAATGACACTTTTTCGCTGGTGCTTGTGTTAGATAAGCCTAACGATGATAGCATTACTGGTAGGTTTGTTAAGTTGCGAAGTGATGCCCCTCAAAAGATAGGATTATTGAGGAAGATAGAACAGGATATAGAGTTGAACCCAGCGGAGAAGGAGTATATCGAGGAGGTTTCTAATTTTGTTTGGTTCTATAATGATAATAGGCTTCTTGGAGAATATAACCATTTTGCAATGAGAGTCTTTCATAGCCCCCTTACTTACTATATTAGGAAACAAATGGCATTTTCTGAGACTGAATTTAAGGTTGAAGCAGAACCAATCGCTGACCTTTTTGCGAAGATTAAGCAGGATGAATACTTTGGGTCAGTGGAACTAAAATTAAAGAGAGAATCAATAGCTTCTATGGAAAATAGAGGACTGAGTCTAAGTCAAAGAATGAGGGGTCTAAGCGAAGACCCAAAAGCGATAATAACAATGGGCATCGAGAAACCCAAGGGAAAGAGTAAGCAAAAAGCTCCGTTGCAAAAGAATAGTGTGGTTAGCTTTATTGAAGAATTATTACCTGAAAAGGATAACTTTGAGGAAATGTTAGTCGAAACTGAATCAGGCACTTTTGACTTGATAAGAGGAGCTTTAACAAGCGAAAAGTTGATTGTTGAGTATGTGAACAGGCGGATTAATAGGTCTGATTTCTATAAAGTAGTAAGAGAATATTTTGATTCTCATAGAGATGTTTTGACATAGGTCTTACCCCTTTTCTATTCTTTGTGTCTTTATCGCTTTGAATAAATAATATAGATAACGCGTAGCGTATACAATCATTATCGCTGATAGGAAGCTCAAAAATAATTGGAAAACTATTAGAATTATCTTGATTAAATTCGTTGGTTCTAAATATATCGAGTAGATTATTAAACCGATTATGATTATTGCTACTTCTGAAATAATTAGATAGAGAAAATGATTTATTACATCATCAAAGGTATCTGAAGCAAGAAGTTTTGTATCCAGATGAGGGAGAAGCGTCATCACTATTCCCAATGACGTTATTGCTAACCCCAATAGAGTCCCGAATACTTCAATTATCACGGAATCTAAACCAAGTTTATTATATGTATCAATGAAGCCGAATGAAATAGCTATCATTGTTAATATTATCGCTAATATTATGGAAATCAACAGGTCTTGGCGTTTCTTTATTCCTTTCCAAAACTCTTTTTTTGAAGCCATCTTCTTGATAGCAAATAGTTTGTTCAGTTATAGATGTTGGTTTTTGGTCGTTAGATATGAAGGATCTAAAAAGACCTCTTAAGGCGCTTATAGATCCCTGGGAAATAACTTTAAACAGATGCCACTATTCCACTAATTCAATGAACGCTAAAAAAGAACTTATTGACATCACCAGAACGTCAAAGAGAGGGACATCGTTAAGAATTACTTTACCCAAGAGAATAGCAGAGAAATTATTAATCAAGGAGGGTGAGTTTGTGGGGTTTTACGTTGAAGGAGATAAGGTCTTAGTTGAAAGGATTTCGTAATGAAACATCTCTTTTTTACTTCAATAGCCTATTATAGCATCTTAAAATAACAAACTTATGTTTGTTTCACTTGGTATTATTATTTCATCAGGGATAGGTTTAATTGCGACAGTAGTGGCTATTGTGAGTTTATTGGAGGGTAGGAAGAGGACGAAACTCTTAGAGACGATGATAAAAACACTACCTTATACAACGAAAAAGAAACGAACAAAATCAACATCCAATAAGAAGTTAATCAATGACACGGCTTTAAGTAAGGGAAGGGCAGACGACATTAAACGAATGAAATTAGAATTAGAAGAAGAAAAACTTCAGTGGCAGAAGAACAAAGACATTGCGAAAGGTATAGCGTGGATAATTGACCGACTAAATTCGGATGAGCAAGAGGAGGAGGATTGACGCACGTTTCTTTGACATACTATTTTAATAGATAATACATCACTATTATGATAGGTTAGAATGATGATTGTTAATAGGGTTTGGAAAAATGACAGAAGGCACGGCGTTAACGTTATGATGAATAGAGGTAATAAGAATTGGCAATAACGGATAGGGCAGAAGAATACTTTAGTAGAATAATTGAAAAAAATACTTATTTCTTTCACAATGATGATTTTGAAATAATAAGTGAGGGTTATATAGCAGTTCTAAAGAATCTTCTTTCACACCTAAAAGATACCATAACGGAACAAGGATTGAGTGTCAAGACAATATCCAATTGGCTTGTGACTGATAAGAATAGTTTACAGGCACTTTTAACATTAACGGGTATCTCCAGAGAGACTTTTCTTAGACTGGTTTCTTTTGTGAGAATTAAAAACGACCCTGACATCAACATCTTAGTGAACAGAACGGATTGGCCAACAGAGAATAGGGAATTCATAGAATGGAATCAGGACAAACTCACATCATTGTTATTTTCGAATGAGAAATTTAGGGAAGGAATTGTTAACTTATTCTTTTATGGAGCTACAAAAGAATCAATATCGACAAATTTGCCCCTTTTTGAATACAACAAACTGACTAAGGAAAAATTTGAATTCTCTGTAAGGGCATTAATTGACACAATTGTTAGGTATAAATACAAAGGCTCATACGCCGCAGACAAAAGAAATAACCCTGAGATTCTAATAATGGAATTATTAGACCACCTAAACATTTCTTACGAAAAGGGCAAAATTCCTTATGTAGATAGACAAATGGATTTCTTAATTCCAAGTCGTTCCGACCCAAAAATCATAGTAGAATCATCGTATGTAGTTACTACATCTTCAGGTCAAGGAGACAAAGCTAAGACAGAACAAAGTGTATATAAGATGATTAAACAACACTATCCAGATTCACTTTTTATTGGTTTTTTGGATGGCCTGGGCTGGTTAGTGAGGCGCGGAGATTTAAGAAGGATGACTTTAGCCTATGACGATGTATTTACTTTTAGGCAAGATGAGTTAGAACGTTTTTCTCGTTTAGTTACACAAATTATAAGCGGTGAACAATAATGATGCAGAATTTTATTGACAAAATCATAACAGGAGATTCATTAGAGATTATGAAGCAAATTCCTGATAATGCGGTAGATGTTTCTTTCATCGACCCTCCATTTAATTTGATTAAATTATATAATAGTTACAAAGACGACAAAAGTGAGCAGGAATATCTTGATTGGTCTAAAAAATGGATACTTGAGATGATAAGAATTACTAAGCCAACTGGGAGCATCTTTATTCATAATATACCAAAATGGTTGATGGAATATTATAGGATAATAATGAATACGAAAGAGAACGTTAAAGAAGATGACCCTTACTTTAAGCATTTAACAAATCTCAGAATTATTGATTGGATTGTATGGAATGAACCCGGTTCTCCAAAGGGTAGGTATCTATATGCGAGTCATTATGGTATTCTTTACCTTGCTAAATCTAATAAGACAAAATTCTATAATTTGAGAATACCTCATAAGTTCTGTCGAACATGTCATGCTTTATTGAAAGACTATGGTGGCAAGAAAGCCCAAGTAAATGAATTTGGAACGATACTATCGGATGTTTGGGATGATATACATCGTTATAAACATAGAACGCGAAGAGATAGTCACCCAAACCAACTACCTGAACCGTTATTGGAAAGGTTATTACTCATGTCTGGAAATGAGGGAGATTTGGTATTAGACCCTATGGTGGGGGTAGGCACCACTTGTATAGCGGCTAAGAGAATGGGGATGCATTATATAGGTATTGATGTGGACGAAAATTACTGCAAAATAGCGAAGGAGAAATTATCAAAGACCGAAGAGACAAAAATTAATGGAGCTTATGTTTCTATCTTTATGAATAGGGTTGTTTCTATTAGAAATAAGGACTTATCGAAAATACTTGGAAGTACCAAACACATCGCATTAAGAGTAAACTCTCATGAATCAAAGCAAATTAGCACGGGTCAATTGTTGAAAGAGAAGAAGCCGAGGCGACCCAAGGAAAATTTAGAAAAATATACCCTTACAGTAGAGGAAAAAGACCCACACCAAGTTATTTGAATTATTATTTCAAGCATGAAATGATGAACTATTTACTTGGTCTATAAAAACTTAAATATTATACATCATTACTAAAATATATGGCGCGATTTCATAAGCCTAAGTTATCCCAAAAAATTGCTGGTGGAATAGGTAATATTGGACGCACAGCGATAAAAATTAAAAGAACGGTAACACACCCGCACGAAGAGGCAATAGATTATGGTTCAAGAAGGCTAATAGACTACAGTAAAATAAATACGGGTTTAAAGGGCCCTATTAGGGGTCGTGTGCAAGTTTATAACAAGAAAACCAACAGGTTTGTAAAAATTGATACTGAAAGTAACAGAATCTTAGGAAGTAGTAGGAACCCATACAAACGAGTTAGAAGAAAATAAACATGTCAAATATAACCCTCGGTGTCCCTTATCCAAACTACCCCCGAAGTGTGGCAAGGGAAATTTAGTTCCTACATTCATGGGTGAGGATGGTGGTATTTTATGGAGTTGCACAAGCTCACAATAAACAATTTCATTGTGATTAGTATCCACTTAATTAAATAATTGGATACCTACCTATTCATTAGAAAATAGGACTTACTTATAGCTATAAATGGGCCCGACTGGTCCCATTCAATGCGGCGATAGGTCTGAATTTACTGATTGCCGAGTCTGATC
>JAKAYH010000216.1 GCA_021826835.1 Thermoplasmata archaeon
TTCAACAATAAACGAATTGTGATTCGTAATCAGCAGGTCGGGGGTTCAAATCCCTCCAGCGGCTCTCCTTTAGTATTGTGACGAGAATAAATCTCTTCAAGATCAGAGATCAAGTGAGAAAAATATAGCAATATCTTTTGATGTTGACGGAGAATTGGTATAATACCTGTCGTTAAAACCACAGAGCCTGAATCCAATTGCAAGATAGAAATCCATGGCGTCCCGGTTTGCCGGCTGGGTCTCCACTATGATCGCACGCAAATGGTGATTTATGGCAAACTCTCTTAATTCGTCCATCAGTTTCTTCCCAATGCCTTCTCGTTTATGCTCCGTGGCCACCGCCATTTCTACAAGGTAGCCGGTGTTGTTCCATCCATGAACCCACATTATGGCCATCCCCAAAATCTCTTTCCTTGACCCATTTTCATCAACGTACTCAGCAACAATGAAGATACTTTCCTCCTTGTTGCATTCTTCCAGATAATCCACAGTCGGTTCCCAATATGGCTTAACCAGCATCTTCACTTCTTCTATATCTTCCAGCCTAGCTTTCCTGACCGATAGATTCATAAGAGTGTCACGTTGAAGTGGAATGTTAATTTTACTTAAGCAGGCCTCTTAAGCGTTCCATCATAGTAGTAGTATCATTGACGGATCATACTTTGGCCTTCCACCCTTCTCTGTGTAATTTGTGAATTGATCTGACATTATTGTCCAGATCCTTTCTAAACCCATGCAGTCCGAGATTCCTGTTAAGGGATCACCAAATATCTTGATCTCCTGGTACATTTCGGATAATCTAGTATGGTTAAGGTTCATGTATATTTATAATGAGGTCATGAAAAATGGTTTAGGTGAGGATTTTTGGAAAACCACTATAACATCTTTCATAGGCAAATCGACCCCTAAACTTAATAAATGTTTTTTGAAGGTTTTACAAACTGTTATGGTTGCTGATGGCAGCACGAATCTTTCATCCTCTTTTCTTGCTTATCATCTAGAGTTTGTCAAATGGCCTGCAAACTCCCATTTAAGGCGATTCCATAGTTGGGTCGCGTAACCATGGGGTGATTACAAGTCCCACCAATATTCCTTCTGGACTCAGGAATCGTGAGACAATCTGGCCATATTGTTCCTCAAAGGAGTCTAACAGTAGCATATATCCCTTTCTCTTCATCTCTTCCGATGCTTTTTTAATGTCCTCTACTTCAAACTCTAGCCACGCTTGGGGTTTAGGGATATCTAATGGCCAAATCTTCGTTCCGAAGCAACCCTCCGCCGCAAGAGAGAGCGGCCAAATAGCGAACCCTTTTGAACCATCGAGATTTTGGGCATGCATATATCTTCCGTCATATTCATTAAATTTGATCTCAAGATCCTCTGCTTAGAGTTTTCTAGATGGGAACAGGTCATCTGGAATTGGTCCGAATCCGGCTATAAATAATATTTTCATTGGATAAACTATAGCTCCAGCTCTTATGAACGTGTACACGTGTTCAGGCTTTATGCCTGGTGACCCTTGAACTTCCTTCTACCTCCTGGTTAATCTCCGGCGCGAACTCCTTTCTGTCCTGCACTATTACCTTTCTCAGCTTATGCATCTCCAGCAGCATCTTCTCCACAGAGTATTTATTCAGTAGTCCGGATGATCCTATTTGTATCAGGATTCTAGCTCAGATAGGGATTGAAATGAGGTTCATGAACATCTCCCCGCTCAATGCATCCATGCCGTGAACCCTTACCGGTTACCCTCCTGTAAATACCTTGTATGACATGAAGAGCTTCTATACAGGATCCCTCCTGCGATATCCTGAAAGGATATACTACGCATTATTGTCACCGGTGAACGTCATTACTATGATGCCGCATCTGCTCAACCTCTGTGACACGGCATTATTCCTTTATCCTCACATGGAATTTGAATTCATTTAAGGACATTCCAAACCAATGAAGCACTTTATGCTAGTTACTAAAACAAATGAAATCAATGTCGATTCAAATCAGGGAGAAGGCAGCAAAGATTAATAGAATGTAGATATATATGTGTATATACATATGTCCTCTAAAAACATTGCACTCAGAGAAGACGTATACAAAAAATTGAAAGAGGTAAAAGGGCCAGACGAGAGCTTTAGTGATGCAATAGAAGACTTGTTGGAAAGGAAAGGAAGTCTCTTGCCTCTTTGGAGCTCATTATCTGGATCTGAAGCCATGGACCAGATTGAGACCGACTTAAAGGCAATTAGAAATGGAGCCAAGATTAGGGTATGATTCTTTTCGACACTTCAGCTATAATAGATTTCCTAAAAGGTGGAGTGAAAACCAAGTCTATTGTGGAGGAAATAGAGAGTAATCGAGAGAGCATATATACTACAGTAATTTCTCAATATGAACTACTTACCCCAGTGTATCACAAGGGAATGAAAGTTGAGGAGATGAATATTAGAGCTTTTCTCAGACGATCTATTGTATTTCCACTTGATCAGAATTCTGCGGAAAAGGCATCCCGCATAATGGGAAGTCTGTTTAAGCTTGGTCTTCCAATTAATGCACTTGATACCCTGATAGCTGGCATTGCGATCGAAACAGGAACAGATAAAATAGCTACACTTGATCGAGATTTTATACAGATTGCAAAGGTAACTGACCTTGACATGATAATCATATGAAACTTCAGCTGGAGTAACTTGATGTATTATCACAAATCCTAATCTGAACCCTTCAGGATATAGAAAATTTCCAGATAAATCAATTTCTCTTCTTTAAAGACGCATATGTTTGTAATTCGTAATCAGCAGGTCGGAGGTTCAAATCCCTCCAGCGGCTTTTTATTAGAAGAGATGAGTTCTAGAAAACCGTATAAAGAATATCTGAGTTAGAAAGTAATTCTTAATCCCAGCAGACCATCTTTTCTGAATTTTGAAGTTTATTGCGGCAGTCTCCGGCTCACCATCAATTAAACAATGTGTTAAGGGGTTTATCTGGCTTTTGTTTGTTGAAATAATTACTATTGTACTTGGTTTTTTTGAAAGATTCTAGACTTGATATTAGATTTCTTTTGTCGTATACCTCTATTTGATATGTAAAAATAGTAAGTATAAAATAAGACTACGATTTAATACTACGAAGAAATGTGTAGTATATGAGCGAAAAAGTTACAGTATCAGCCAAAGTTAGCAAAGAACTTTTAAAGGAAGCAAAGGAAAGAAAAATCGACATCTCCTCTACAATTAGGAAGAGTCTGGAAGAGGCGATCAATCAAAGAAAGATCGAAGAACTTATACATCTAATGCAAGAGGTAAAGCCCTTGTTAAAAAAAGTTGGGAAGGATAATTGGATAAACACAATAAGAGAGGATCGCGATTCCAGATGAAAGTCTATGATGCTTCAGCAATTTTGAATTTGTTGGAAGAAGGCATTTTACCAAATTTTCATGATTCAAGTACCATTACCCTTGCCATTTTCGAGATAGGAAATGCAGTGTGGAAACATGTCCATCTCACCAAGAAATTGAGCCAGCATGAGGGAGAAATAATAATCCTTTCAGCTACTAAAATGATTGAAAAAATGTCTCTAATAAATATAGAAGTCGTTGATGCATGGAAACTTGCAATTAAAGAGGGATTGACATACTATGATGCATCCTATTTGCAGGTTGCTCTTTCATCAAAGTCAGAGTTGATCACTGATGATAAAAGGCTCCGCGACAGAGCTGAAAAATATGTAAAAGTATCCAGTTCTGTTTGATCATTTATGCATTTTATAATGAATTGAGCAAGAAACCTCCAATCTTCTCAGAGGAGACGATCACGGAGGAAAAACAGTCTAAGAAGAGTCGGAGATATAGAAAGTTCTTCGAATACCAATTATGAAGGTACTGTCGATGATGCGCGCGCAACAATGCTTTATTGCGGAGGAAAGGATACAATTTTTGTGATTTGCAGAAAAAATTAGTCAGTAAACTGAATGATCGAAATAAAATATTCAAAACCCATGGATGCCTCAGAAATAACAACAAAATGGAACCGACGATAGTTGATGGAAAAACTGCATTCTGTGGAATAGATGATTTCTGCAATCCAGAAAAAACCTTACCAGTACGTTTCTATTTAGTTACCAAGATAATCTAAGAGTCTAAAAATACCCGATAAAGGATTTCCTGAAAATAGTATGCGCCCTCGGTAGTAAATGCTTCCGGTCGAGGAGGATATGCCACTTTTTGATTTATAGTAATGGTAAACAGGAGGATACGCGATACTCGGATATGGGCTATATGCAGGGATCACCGGAGCCAAGAAGATGAAAGGTCAAATCTGAGATACTGAAATAATTATTATTAATCTTCCTTTCATCATATAGAGACAAATTAAAACGTCTATTTGAGATTTTTAACATCATCATTATGGCAAATCGTTTAGGAAACTGGCTTTGGGATTGTAATGAATTATTTATTTTGAATTTCATAGAATTGAGATTTATGACAAAGCATGCATTTTCATCTATTTGATCCGGATAGCTAAGTTTCATTAACATTAACTTTTTCCTTTAGTAAAATTTTAATATTAAGGGATATTTTAATTATGATGAGAAAAGGAATAGCAATTGTTGGAACCATTTTACTCATATTGGGTTTTATAGGTTTGGCAATAGGGGTTATTGCATATTTGAACTACAACTACTTGCTGCATACTCGAGGTTTATGCATGGCATGTCTTCAGGAACGGAATTATTTCATTCTTGCGACCATCGGAATTATAGGTGGCGGAGTACTTGAAATAATTGGAATAATCCTCACTATAGTAGGTTTCAAAGCTGATTCCCAAAAGGGAAAAAAAGTAGAGGCAGGAAAGCAATAACCGGAAAGAAATATTTTTTGAGACCTATTTTCACTCGTTTCAACAATAAACGAATTGTGACTCGTAATTGGCAGGTCAAGGGTTAAAATCCTCCAGCGGCTCTTTGT
>JAKAYH010000217.1 GCA_021826835.1 Thermoplasmata archaeon
TTCTGATTCCTAGTTTCAATCAACCCGGAAACTTTTCTCACCATAGTTGATAAGACGTTGTCTGTCATATAGGATTCACGTTCAACAATAATTAATTTCTTCAGATCTGTATATAAAATATTCAATATTCTTGGAACAATATCTTCCATTACAATCAAGGTGCTCGATGATGTCTCCCTAATTCTCTCCCTTAATTCGTGTTCTGTAAGCAAGATATTCAAGGGAACCACAGTGGCCCCTAATTTAAGAATTGCAAAAAATGCAACGGGAAACTGGACAGAATTGGGGAGGAGTATTCCTACGGAACTTCCCTTCCTTACACCCATTTCGTATAGAAATGCCGAAAATTGATCTATTTCTTTTAATATGTCTGCGTAAGACATTTTTTTACCATTATTAACAATTGCAGTTTTGTTACTGTTTATTTCGACTGATGATTTAAAGAGAGAGTATAGTGATATTTGCGGAATATTGATTGTGCGTCGCATGAACCCGGGATAATTTCTTTCCCAAATGTTCTCGAGATTATTGTCCTTTTCTATCACGAATGTTTCTCCCTTGAAAGTTAATCACGTATTCTATTGTCTTTTCATTAAATTACTATATAAACAATGTATTTAGTTTTTTGTCTAAATTAATTCAATTTATGCAATTATTGTTCGAAACTTAATATATTTCATATATCTTATTTCATCGAATGCCCAATGAATTTGCCTTAATCCTGAAGAGAAAATTAGGTGGTTATGGAATCCATACCTGAATTTGCAGTCTCTTTGGATAGAAAGATTCCAATAGCCATCACAGCAATACCAATAATGACAAAGGATAACCAAAGTTCCAGAAGAAACGCAATGCTTGTACTGTTATTCCATATATACCATAAATATGTGATAAGTGTCAATGCAAAACTTGCTGGTAGAGCCGCAAAGTTATAAACGGTTCCAACTGCAGTAGTTCTGTGTGCTTTGTTGAAAGTCTCTGTAAGGAATGCAGGAATCGAAGAGAAGATTGCAGCTTCGAAGAATGCAATAATTGAAAATGCTACGACTGCCATTTGGTTGGAAACAGGCGTCAGAAGATAAGCAGGGATGAATGCTATGAAAAATAAAACTGTGAAGACACTGAGCGAAAGTTTCCTCCTGAACAGATAGTAACCTGCAAAACCACCTATCCATACTCCTGCAAGAGATACGAGATTTATGTATGCATTTTGAATGCTCATTTTTGCAATTAATGCACTCGGTCCCAGTGTTGGATAGGATATGTGATCAAACATGTATAAAAGTGTTGGGAAAAAGCTGAAGGTTATTATATTTATGAAAAGTAGTCCTGATAGAATGAGGAAAGTTGCAAAATATTCTCTTAACTGCTTGATTATACCGAACAGGGGGACTTTTTCCAGTTTCCCCTCTTTCTGCATATTCTTGAATACCTCTGTTTCACTGGTGAACAGTCTTATTACCAGAGCAGCAAGCGCAGGTATTATTGTTGTTAGATACATGTATCTCCATGCCCAATCAGCTGATATATGAAATGGCCCCTCAATCAGATAAATAACAAGAGATATAAGGAAAAATCCAACTCCGTATCCACTCTGCACGAATGATCCTATGAAAAGTCTGCTTTTCTGTGGAACATTTTCCATTGAAAGTGCTGCACCTCCGGCATATTCGGCACCAGCAAATATTCCTACCATGAAAAGCAATATGTAAAGTAGTACAGGTGCAATATATCCGACCTGGGAATATATGGGCAGAAAAGCTATTGCGAAAGAAAAGATTGAAAACCCTATGATTGAATACACAAGCATAGTCCGGCGTCCATATCTGTCTCCAAGGAAATTGCCTAAAGTAATTGATCCAACAATTCTTGCAACTGCTCCAAATGGAAGGCCTAGAAATATAGCAACAAGAGAGAGACTACCAAAAGAATATGGAAAAAATTGTGTAGACAAGGTACTTGCTACGAGTAGATAACCTATAGAGACATAGCCATCCATTAACCATCCTGAAAAAGCTCCAAACACGGGAATGATAGAGGTCTTGCTTACAACATGTTCAGTGGAAATACTTTCCATCGCGTTTAAATCATTCACGGGACGTAATATTTATTCAATATTTAATATGACTGCATCTTTTAATACATTCAGGAAAATATTTCGAATATTTGTGAGTGAGAATCCCCTTGCCAATTCAGGGAGTCTTCGAGCTCACATCTGATAAAAACGTGAAAATTATTTTCTTTCTGATAAAATTACAATATCCTCTTCCAGACAGAAATGAGAGGAAACACGCATTGGTTAATGCTTGCCTCCATCCATAAAATCAGTTGCTTAATATGAAGGATAGAACGCATTCTGCCAGCGAGAATTAAAACACATGTAGATGCCACAAACAACCTTTGAAATGAGAAGATTCCGGTGAAAGCAGAGAGTGGAGGTCACATGAATTTGAGCCAGAGCATAACTGGGTCATCCTCTCCTTCCAGTTGAGTTACAGTTTCACCCAGTGAACTTATGGTTCTGAATGTTGTGAAGAATATTTTATCATCTTCCCTGAACCCTGACATTATGTGCTCTACGGGCTGTCCGTCTGGAAGATGTGCAAGTGCTTCAGGCATCTCAGGGCTGAAATGAAGCTCGATTGTATTATCCCCATTTTCATGGAGAGAATAGGACCTGTTTATAAGTATATATTCCTTCAATTTCTCATATTCAACCCATGGTTTGTTGTTCATATGCTTAAATTACAGCATATTTTAAATCTCTTTGCCTTGAAATTATGATTCCTATTTATAATTAAAGATTCTATCTGGCATCATTTCCATCCTGAAAGGGCTGGAACTTCCTGCTTCATATATTGATAACTCGCAGGCCCCATTTTTGGAGTTCCGTAGCAGTAGCACTTTCCAATGGCGTCAAATTGGGAATGCTCTTCCCTGCTTAATATTACATGTTGCATTTGTTTATTGCTGCGTGCATGCTCATATGCATCATGAGGCCGCGATTCAAAGAGATAGATGACAATTCTTAAAATTGATTATATTTACGAAAAGATCAAAGGAATGGCCCAAGAAGGAGCGGAAGGATCACAGTTGCATCCCCATAAACATTGACAAATTTCGCATCTGGTCGGATCTTCTTCCATGAAATAGCCTCTTCGAGTTTTGCACCTGAAAGGGAACCATCAAATTCCTGTGCTGTTGTGATATAAACTGAGTAGTCAAGGCCACCCCTAAACTGATTCCACCATATGGTGTGGTGCTTTGAGATACCGCCACCTATCATCAAAGATCCTGTCTTTTTTGAATCAAATATTATGTCTGAAAGCTCATGCTCATCCTGAAGCACATCCACCATGAAATCCGGGTTCATTTCCCTGAAAGACCATAACTGTGAGCCAAATGAGCCATCAGTTATGCCTGGAACGAATACTTTGATGTTGTTTTTTGCAGCATTATACAGGATGGAGGATCCATTGTTTATCTCCAACCCGAACCTGTGGATGAGTTCCCATCCTGACCATACTTTCTTTTCTCCATACAGTTTCTCCAGACGGGACTGCATGAATTGCTCCATTATCTCCCCATATGATTCGTCAGGTATGACAACACTGCCCAGCCTGTTTACACCTATATCCTTTAGCTCCCTGTCCGGGTAATCGAATGAGCCACAGTAATAATCCCTGAATGACCGGGCAATATCATGATCAAGTGTTCCGGTTGTGGTGATAATAACATCGACAAGTTTTCTCCTGACGATTTCATTTATCACCCCTCTGGTTCCAGTAGAAATAATGTCTGCAGGAAAGGAGAGAAACGTTGTATTCTCATCTGTAAACATTTCCTTCATTATTCCATAAGCAACTGATATTTTTGATGTTGTAAAACCACCTGAAACTGCAAAATGCTCCATGAGTTCTCTCAGGCTTGTATTGCTGTTTACTATGGTATCCTTCACAGGCGAAGAAAGGATACTTTTTCTATCCATTGACATAATGCCTTATGTTTAATGAATATCTGATTTTTTCTATTTTCAAAAATTTCTAGGACATTATAATAATAAACTATAACACTATATTTAAATATTTTTCATAAATAATGAAAAATAGATTAAAAATGCAAAAACATGAAAATATTATTACTAAAAATAATGGCAGAATAATGTCCGTAATGCTAATTTCACTTATCGTTGACGAATGGAATGTTTTTTTGATTCCGCAAACCAATACATTTGTCAGATCCTTCTTTCATTTGAATAATTTTTCGTTTGGCTTGATAACTGCAGTGGTTATAGGTGGAGCAGCTATAGGTTCTCTTGCTGGAGGCTACCTCACAGATCGATTTGGCAGGAAAATCATATTTCAGGCAGACATGATTGTATTTATCATCGCAGCTGTAGCTTCCACCTTTTCTACTGATTTCACATTTTTTACCATAACAAGATTCATTGCCGGAATAGCTGTTGGAGCTGATATTTCAAATGTCTATGCATATATTATGGAAAGTTCAGCCACAGGCAAGAGAGAGTTTACAGGAACCATGAATACTCTGATGGCTTCATTCTCCATTCTCGCCATTAATTTCGTTATACTATATATGATGTTTATAAATGAACCACAAAACATAATCTGGAAATATCCCCTAATTCTTTCAGTGGTGCCAGCAACAATAGGTCTGCTTCTGTCCTTGAGAATTGGTGAAACGGGATTGTGGAAAGAAGTATCATCAAGAAATGAAGTTGAGAAAAAGAAAATCTCTGACATTCTTTCGAATGGTATTAAAAGGAAAACAACCTTATTCACCTGGATATCAGGAATTGCAAGCACCATTGAAATAGGCACATTTGCCTTCTTCATACCTTATATAATAAGAAACCTCGGAATCTCCTCACCCCTGTCAAGGGAACTGATAATAATAGGAG
>JAKAYH010000218.1:0-690 GCA_021826835.1 Thermoplasmata archaeon
TCCCTCCGCCGGTATTATCCGGATCAGGTTCAAAGGGTCGATCTTATGATCCTCTCAGCCTTTACGGCTCCCCATGATCGTTCCATGATCATTTTACAATATTTAAATTTTGGAAATTTTTGTAAATGGTCAGTCTGTAGTGCTTGACTGATTATCCAGGTTTAACATTTCCATTGATAATTGATGAGGTATCAGTGATGAAATTCTTTCCTCTGAGTTTTGATGTGTAATAGATGGAATATATTCTGGTATATATCTCAACCACACGTTCTGTTCTGGATCCACCTGATGTTTTCCTGTAAATTACTGAAGGGCTGATACATCTCTCAGCTCTGTTGTTTGTTGGTTTAACATAGGGATTCATGACAAATTATACCAGTTTATTGTGCGATCTATTGATTCCAAGGCTTTCTGATAATCAGTTATCAACTCAGTTTCAATCTCTTCCCTAACCGTTTTATTGACCCTTTCCACTATTGCATTATCCTTTGGGGTATGTGGCCTTATTCGTTTAGGTGTCAGGTTGTTTGCTTTCAGGACCATCTTGTATTCCATCGATATGAATGATGATCCATTATCTGATTGTATTATGGGTTCTGCAATTGAATCTTTCCTCAATTTCTCTATTCCTGCCTGTGCTTCCATACTTACAGAATCTCCATCCATTGATGTGAGAAGATTATGGTGAAC
>JAKAYH010000218.1:700-4920 GCA_021826835.1 Thermoplasmata archaeon
TCTGGAATACTCATCAATGAAAATAACAAGGTAGAAGAACCTCTTCCTGATCTTCACATACATTATATCTGTCTGCCACTTTTCATCAGGGAATTTTGCATGTTCAGGCCTGGTGGATTCCCATACTGGATGTTTCCATGGTTTTATGAGATCATGCTTTTTCAATATCCTGTATACTGTGGACTGTGAAAGATATGCAATATCTTTGTCTATGAGGGTATATGCTATCTCCCTGAACGACATCATTGGATGTCCACGCTTGAATCCCATCACGATCAATTCCTCATCATTTCTTATGGTCATGGTGTTGAACCTTCTGTCAAGTATGGGGGAGAATGATAGCTGTGAATAGTACCAGGACCTGGATATTCCAAGAATGGAAAGTATCCTTGATACGGAATATCCGACTCTTTCAACTGTGTTCATTACAGTTCTGTGAATATCATAAAAGAGGGATCTCATATCTGTCCCCTCCTCTGCAAGCGATCTCCAATCTTTTTTTGATCTCCATGTTTTCCGACACAACATCAGCAATGGTTGCCTTGAGTCTTGCAATCTCACTATCCTTTTCATTCCTTATTCTATTCTCATCGATCTTTCTTCCCCGATTCTCAAATATTTCGGATGCACTGTTCAGGAGCTGATCCTTCCAGTAGTAGAATCTTGCTGCCTTGAGATCATATTTCCTGCAAAGATCAGATACAGATATGGTACCGCTCATTCCTTCAAGGACTATTTTCAGTTTTTCCTCAGGTGTGTATACCCGGTTTGCTGTCATTTATAAGGCAATAAACAGCATAGATCATAATTAATTTCGTATTTTGTCCAGAGATGCGTGAAACATTTCAAAATACAGTGTGAGAGATGTTCTTCTCATACTGTCAAGAATCAAGATGTACCGTATGGAAAAGTCTGAGATCATGAGTGAGATTCCGAAAAAGTCAGTAGAGCTTGTGGAAAAACCTGGGATAGATCTGGACATGTTATGTAAAAAATGATGAGTTAAGGGATAAATTCACAGAGAAGGGGCTCGTAGTCTAGTGGTTATGATACCGCCCTTACAAGGCGGCGGTCACCGGTTCAAATCCGGTCGGGCCCATATACAGCTATAAGTAAGTCCTATTTTCTGATGGATAGGTAGGTATCCAGTTATTTAAGCGAACTCCCTCTTTTGAATGGGTTAATCTACTGTCTTTCATCTTTCTCTTTTTGCCTATCATAACGATTTTCACCATCAAATCTCTCTACCTCGCTATGATATAACTCACCTGTTTTTGGGCTATATATCAGGTCTTTAATTGGCGAGAAATCATGCTCTGGAGGTGGCACATCGCCATATTGTATTAAATAACTATTGACACTTTCGTGTGCATCACCGTTGCCCCCAAGATGTGATAAACCTAATAACCCTATTAGAAGCAATGTAGCCAATAGCCCTACGTCCGCCCAAATACCTATGAAAAAGTATCCTATAAAATAGAGATAGCTAATTGTTATTAAGATAACTATCCATTTTACAACCCACTTAATCACCTTCTTTGCTCCCATTTTTCTAACCAGAATCTTTGTGCATTTTAACCTTCGATTCGAATTTTCATATTATATCATTTATAGTTTTCTAAGTAATTCTTAATTAAATTGATGGATATCGTTTTGTAATTTTCCTTTGTTAATGACATCCGCTCTATATGTTGAGATATCGATAATATATCTCTTATGTAAATATCATTTTGTGGTGAGTTGAAGGTTAAAATAAGTTCCATAGTATTTTTTCCAGTGATAAATTTATTCAATCTTTTTGCTCTTCGCATTTTATTTCTTTTAGTAAGAATCTCACTCGCATTAGCGAATAGGGCATTAAAATTAATCACCTCTAACATCAATCCATTCTTTTTTTTAGGAAATCCTAAAAAATTAGAGGAAAAGCCATTTAATTCAGATTGATAAATATCAGAAAAAAACAATATATTATCCTGATATCCACACTCCATCAAAAGCTTGTATTTTTTTGGGGTCGTTCCTAAGTAGCCCTTATTGTTAAATTTATTTGCTACTTTTGGATATAATTTTGAAAATTTCTCAAAAGCTTCGAAATTTTTTGTTCCAAATTTATGCAATTGTTCTTCTATATTCTTTTTACCATATGAAATAGATGTTTGAAAAACCGAGCCATATTTTTGACGATACTCGTCAACAAATATTTGTTTCTTCTGATTAACCAAAACTATTCTTTTATTTGTTAATTCTAAATGACCGTTTAACATTATATGGTGACTTGAATGTGTGTCTGCCCTTGCTTCATTGGATCTAACCCATACAACCAAATCCTTAAACTCTGCAATAAGATCTTCCTCGTCCCATAACCAATCGTAAGGTTTACTGTTAACGGCCATAAGAATCGTCTGACATTGAAATAGTTATACCATATATAAAGGTAATTATTACTTCTATGGCGATCATCAACTGTGCACGTCGAGGAGAACAAATGACTAATCAATGTAAGTTTGATATGGGAAATTACCTGTTTATCCCATTAGCGATGGATACGTGCGTCTCAGTGATGAGGGGTATGAAGTTATCAATTCTGCAAAAGCAAAGGCTGCAGCGAAAGCGAATGAAATACAGCACCGTTAGGTCGAATTGGGAGGGTCGAATCCGTGCTGTTGGGATGAAAACTGACACAGATGCAGGAAACAACAGGATTAATTGCGTCTGCTTACCCGGTGTCATGTCGGCAGCATGCAAAGAAAGATATGTATGGTAAGTTAGGAAACCTTGTTGTGTCCATGAACATGCCCCGAAAGGTGGTTGAGTAATGGCAGCGGTATCTATAAGTCCAAAAGGCGAAAAGATATGCAATGCATTACAAGGAGTCGGAGAGGCTCATGGTACTCATGACGTGAAGGACAGCATAACCTTCATAGAGGGAGGGCGCCTTACTTTATGCAAGCTCGTTCTGAACAGAGGTGGACTCTATTCTTCCAACGAAATATATGGAGGTATGAGGATATGAGAAGACTCGAGCTGTTCCGGAGCGAGCTCTACCAAAAGGCTAAGGAAAACAAGGAGAGAAAGTTCTATACCTTGCAAGACAAGCTGTGCAGGATAGACATATTAGAGGAAGCTTGGAAGAACGTAGCAGTAAACCATGGAACAGCGGGAATAGACGGATAGACTATAGACGGCATCAAAGCATACGAAACAGACATATTCCTGAAGAATCTGCAGCAGGAACTTGTCAGCGATGTAAAACGAGTATTTATTCCAAAACCGGGCGGAAAGGAAAGGCCAATCGGAATACCTACCGTGAAGGATCGCATAGTTCAGCAGGCAGTGAAATCAATCATAGAACCAATATTCGAGGCAGACTTCAAGGATTTCAGTTATGCCTATAGGCCAAACAGATCAGCAGGGGATGCATCAGAAGAGGTAAGAAAATACCTGAACTATGGATTTACCCATGTCATAGACGTTAACATAAAAAGATTCTTTGATCACATAAACCACGAGAAGATGATGTTCTTCGTATCAAAGCGCATTGCAGATCCATACATTCTGAAACTTATCAGAGAATGGTTGCGGGCAGGAGTAGTTTTCGAAGGTGCCAGAACAGTACCATGTGAGGGAACTCCTCAAGGTGGAGTTATATCACCGCTTCTGGCAAACATCTATCTTAACGAACTAGACACACTATGGGTAAAGAAGAAGATGGTTAACCGGTATGGACAAAACACAGACCTGATCCGGTATTCAGATAATGCAGTGATTATTACAGACAGGGACCCGAAATACGCAATGGATGTACTGAAAAGGATCATCTCTCTTCTCGATCTTGAGCTGAACACTGAAAAGACAAGAATAACAACGGCATACGAAGGTTTCGATTTCCTTGGATTCCATTCCATGGCGGCTCTTATGGCTGACTTAGAGTCACTTATGGAATGTTGACCGTCCGGAGAATTTAGTATTAGACCCCTCTGGAAAACAGACACTCATTAGGTGAGTACAGTTCATGAAGGAATGGCATATCTCATGTCAATCAAGGACTGTTTCAGCAAGAAATGGATATCCCATGAATTCTCAAGGACATGCACCGCAAATGATTGCATTAAGGCTGTAGAGAAAGCTTATGCGGTAAGGTTCAATGAAAGCAATCCCGTTAAAGTCATTTTAAGAACAGATAACGGATCACAGTATGTGTCAGAAATATTCAAAACTAC
>JAKAYH010000002.1 GCA_021826835.1 Thermoplasmata archaeon
ACCTGAAGATAGAAAAACTGCGAATGTTGAAAATTCAGGCACAGCCCTCATATCTGATTCTTCTATCTGGGCATAACCGGCCACAGAACTTCCATCAAAGACAACACCTTCATTTAAAGCATCTTCAAAACGATTTTTGGGTACAGTGAGTGTTTTCACGGTACCTACAATATCCGTAAACTGAAGCTGCAGAAACTCCACATCAGCCTTCTTTAGCCTTTCCAACTCTACCTTTACCTGATCTTCCATAAACTGGTATGATCATTCCAATATATGCACTTATCTAATGTCAACGACAAAAAAACATATGAAATTATAAAAATTATGGACAGAATGTTACCATAGTCTAAGGGGCAATCCTTTACTATAAAAGTAAGCAGTGCATCTTGAGGCCATTATTTTGATCATATCAAATTCACAAGGAACCCTATGAGAAAGCCAGTGAACGAACCAAGATAAATGATTCTGGTCATTGAAGAGTCCTGATCTTTGAGCAGGTGTTTAAGAATTGGAATGATAACATAAAACATTGCTCCAATGGCTAAACCATCAAACACAAGATCAAACGCATTTGAATTATAAAAGTAACCTATCCCTCCACCAAGAATAGTGGGAAATCCACCAATGAAAAGCAAACCAAGGATTGCTTTGCCGTTTTTTTTCTTTTCTCCAAGGAATGGAGATGCAATGGGAAAACCCTCCGTAATATTCTGAAGAATGAAACCGACCAGAATAACCAGCGTTATGCCTACAAGACCAATGGAAATATTGTCAGCGCCAAAAACCATTCCTTCAGTTAAGTTCTGAAAACCTATCCCCAAAGCAATAAAAAATGATAATCTTAATTTGGACGATTGTCTCTTTCCATTACCCTCAGCAATAAATATGACAAAAAATCCAACTGCAAGAGATACAAAAAACACTAAATCATAAAATGGAGATGATATGTAACCTCCATTAGAAGAATTACCATATAGGATAGTTGAAGCATCCGAAAATACATCTGCAATGAGAAATATGAGGATTCCAATGGCAATGGAGCTTAAGACTCTAACCTTCTTTTCAGCAAGGTTTTTTGCCATTATGATTGGAAATGTAAAAAAGATTGAAAAGCCCATTATTGCAGATAAAATGAGTGTTATAAGCAGTTTATACATTGTAAGGAAATCCTTACACTATATTTAAACGTTATTTAGAGGTCTCATAGAGTTAGCCGAAGGTTTCAGTCTATAAAAAATGAGGGGATTTTTTGCATAAAATTAAAATTCTGAATAATGAACACCGGTTAACTAATCTATCTCAAATAACAAAAGCATAGGCCTAATAAAGGCATCATTCTTATTTCCAGAAGTTATATCATATCTATGTTTACAGAGATGATAGATTCAACCAGACTGGACATTAATTATTTTTACAGAGAGGGAAACATCAACGCTCTAATGGAAAATGCAGGTGCGGCCATTGCAGAAACAATAACAGAATTATATGGAAATAAGCTGAATATAACTATTGTATGTGGCAACGGTAATAATGGAGGAGACGGGATAGCCGCAGCCAGAATATTGCAATTGGAGAATAATGTCACACTTGTATTTACCGGTGCTTTAGATCATATTAAATCGTCATTCATCAAAAATTTGATTTCTCAATGGAAATTGAAGATATATGGTATTCAAGATCTGGATTCAGTTCTTTCAAAGGCTGATCTCATCGTTGACGCAATTTTTGGGACAGGTTTTCATGGAGAAATCAAAGAACCACTGGCATCTGCAATAATAAAAATTAACAATTCGAAAAAGCCCATACTATCTGTTGATGTGCCATCTGGAATCGGGTCATCAATTGCAGTTAAACCGACAAAAACGGTGACTTTCACATTTGTAAAAAACGCAATGGATTCTCAAAATAGTGGCGATATTATAACAAAGAATATTGGCATTGATGAAAAATTAGTATATGAATCTGGACCCGGCGACATTCTATTTTTTCCATTTGCTGAGAAGGATTCCCATAAAGGTATGAACGGAAAGCTGGCCATAGTTGCAGGTTGGAAATTTCATGGTTCTGCATTGATAGCAGCAATGGGAGCGCATTCCTGTTCTCCAGATCTCGTAAAGATATTTTCAAACAGTAGAAATTATTCAGTAATTGGTTCGCAAGTTCACACTACAATGCTTGAAAATTGCGAGGAAAACGAAAATTTTATGGAAGAACTACTGAAATATGACTGCATCCTGATGGGACCCGGTATGGGAGAGAGTGATTACGAAATTTCCACTATGGAAAAAATCCTAGAGGCAGTAAATGTCCCGATTGTGCTGGATGCCTCAGCTATCAACATAATAGGGAAACAAGGTAAAGGATTAATGGGTAAAGAGATTGTTATAACACCTCACAAAGGTGAATTTAAAAAACTAACCGGAACAGATCCAACACTGGAAAATGCAAAAACAGCGGCAAGAAAGCTAGGAATAACAATATTTCTCAAGGGGCAAACGGATATAATTACAGATGGGACAACCACCATATTCGGAAACGGGGGAAATGCAAGAATGACAATGGGAGGAACCGGGGACCTGCTGGCCGGATTACTTTCCGGGTTGATAAGCAGGAAAGTCTCAATCTTTAGAGCTTCGTCAATGGCATCCTTTATCAACAAAAGGGCAGCGGAAAGATGCATGAACCGACAAAAAGTATGGTTTGGCATAGATGATATGGTAAAAGAATTGCCTGAGGTCTTTATGGAGATGGAGAAGGTAAAATCTAAAATTAAAGAAATGTAAAGTGTTTTAAGCAGTTTGATATTTGAACATTATTGGTAGAAAAAACAGTTCAGTCTGAACCAAATGAAAATAGATTAACAGAAGATGCAGAAGAAGACTATTTTAATGGATTCAGGGCGACGAGTTTAAGAAAGCCTAGCGATGCCGCCGTTATCTTTGGTGGTCAGGTCTATAGCTATTCAAAACTTCTCAGCTTTGTTGAATCATTTTCGTCTGGAATCAAAAAACTCTTCTCGATTAAGAAGGGTGATAAGGTTTTAATAACACTGCCACCAGGACTCCCCTATACCATAGCACTCCTTTCAATGTCAAGGATCGGAACAGTGGCAATACCACTGGAACCGTACCTTTCGGAGAAAAGCTTTCTAGAAGTTCTTTCCAGAGTAAGTCCATCTGGCGTCATTGCTCCTGAAGGCTTTCTAAATCATTATGGAAAAAATATATCTTCAGAAATTTTCAAGATAGGCGTTTCAAGCATCGAATTTTTAACACCGAGAAACAGAAAGGAATTTGGAATAAGATCACCTGAGATAATGAATCAGAGAGCCAGAGGGGATTCAAATATTTTCGAGAGCCTTTGTTATGCTGAAATAACTGGGCAGGAAACCATAGATCCAATAACAGATATATTTATTGAGAGAGTTGTAAACTTCAAGGACAAAAAGAGTGGCATTGCCAGATTTACATATTTTAACATCATGAACGCCATAAAAAACGAAGAGAATCTTTTCAAAAATAGTAACGGAAAGAAGAAATTTCTTATTGAATGTGAAACATATTCCACGCCAGCAATAGTGACAAGCATTTTATATCCTTTATTGAACGGTAATTGCATAATTTTTGATTCGTTAGAGAGTCATAATGGAATTGCAAAGCTCGTAAAATGGTTTCAACCCGAGGTCATAATATTGGAGAACTATGTTAAGGAGAACATTGTCAACCTTATGAAATATTCTAGAAAGTATAAACCGGAACATTTGGTTGTTATACAATCGCACAGGAACAATGCTATGATTTCTGAGATTTTCTCTAGACTCAAAACAAGGGTTACCAGAATAAAGTTTAATGAAAGGATAAGCACGCCCATATCAGCCTTGGAATCGGTTGATATAAGTTCACAACCACTCTCAGATGGAGCGCTGTTTTATGGACTAACAGGCGAGCCAATCGGAGCAAATAGTGAAGCTAACCAGATTGCCATATCAGGAAAGCAGGTGTGTGGATTTTTACAAACTATGGAAGTAAATGAAGAAGTTCCTCAGGATCAGAATAGGCTTATGATTCATGGAAAGCTCAATTCGGATCGCATAGAATTTGAGGAAGAAATATTCGAATCAGATGGCTCAGAAATATACACAAATGATCTATCCACGGAGGTAGAATCTCAGTTAATATTGGAGGTCAAATTAAAAGGGGCAGTTCTAATTACAAACGAGAAAGGAATCGAAAGGTCCAACATACTCCTTATTGAAAATGGAACTTCCAAAATCGCCAAATCCGGTATTTCTGATATTCTAGAATTCTGGTTCCCCAGATTCATAAGGGAAAGTGAAATCCGTATTGTTGAATCTATTCCAAGAAGTATGTCAGGTACCCCCATATTAGAACTCATATGGAAGTTACTGAAAAATTAATGCAACATCCTTATAATTTCGGTCAAGGTTTAATTATCATCTTTTAATTAGAGATAAGGGAGATTATTTATGGAAGGTTCTAGCGGACAAAACAATACATATGCAAAAGGATTGGAAGGAGTTATAGCTGCTGAAACAGAAATTGGATTTGTTGATGGTCAGGAAGGCAGGCTGGTTTATAGGGGCTATGATATTACAACGCTTTGCGATAATTCAAATTATGAGGAGGTATCATATCTTCTCAATTATGGAAAACTTCCAAACAGAAAGGAAATGAACGATTATTTGGAAAAGATGAAAGCCAATTCAGAGATTCCGGAAAGCACATATGAAATTATTGAAAAATTCGGAAGGAAAACCCACCCTATGGTGACTCTCAGAACAGTAATTTCTAATTTGGCCTCATATGATCCTCAAGAATCTGATAGTTCCATTGAAAATCAGAGGAGGATCGCAATATCAATAACAGCTAAAATGCCAGCAATTGTAGGGGCAATTCATAGAACCATTCAAGGGAAGGACATCATTAAAACAAAGAGTGAACTATCATACGCAGGCAATTTTCTTTACTATGCACTTGGAAGAAATCCTGATTCCGTAGAGACAAAGATAATGGACACTGCCTTAATGCTTCATGCCGATCATGGAATGAACGCCTCCACATTTTCTTCTTTGGTTACGATCTCCACACTTGCAGATATTTATTCTGCAACAACTTCAGCCATTTCCACTCTTAAGGGACCACTTCATGGCGGAGCCAATGAAAGGGCATTGAAAATGATTATGGATATAGGTTCGCCCGATAGAGCAGGGCCATATCTTGAGGCCATGGTTGCCAGAAAAGAGAAAATAATGGGATTTGGGCACAGGGTATACAAGGTATATGATCCAAGGGCAAAAATACTAAAAAAATATGCAGCGTATATATCAGAAAAATCAGAGAAGAAGAACATTTTTGAAACAGCAAACAAGGTAGAGGAAATCATGATAAACAAGCTCGGAGAAAAGGGAATCTTTCCCAATGTGGACTTCTATTCGGGAATGATATACTATTCTATGGGGCTTTCACCTGAGATATTCACGCCCATATTCGCTCTTGGAAGAATATCAGGCTGGACTGCAAGATCACTTGAATATCTTCAAAGTAACAAGCTTTTCAGACCAAAAGCTCTCTATGTTGGGGAAAAGGGACCAAAATCTTACATATCAATTCAGGAGAGGCAATAAACTGGAAAACGAGAATAGACAAAAAGGATTAAATGGGAAAGAAATGATAGTACCTGACACCTCCGCAATACTTACAGGCTCGGTGAATCTTCTGGGAGAGAATATTATTGTTCCATCAATGGTGTTATGGGAAATAGCAAGGGGAAAACCCGCAAGGATCATAAAGGATCAGGAGGAAATGTTGAGGGTGGTTAATCCACAAAAAAACAGCGTCATGAGAATAAGAGAAGAGGCTGAAACCACAGGTGATCTCAAATACCTCAGCGAAACTGACATTGAGGTGTTGGCAGTTGCACTTGAAAGTAATGGTAAAATAATAACCAATGACTACTCAATCCAAAACGTTGCAAAAAAAATGGGCATTCCCTTTGAACCTTGTGGGATCGATCCAATAAAAAATGAAATTAAATGGTCTTTTAGATGCAAGGGTTGCAGAAAGGTTTATGAGGAAAACCTCAAGGAATGCAGAATTTGCGGGCATAAACTGGTTCGATACAGGAAGGTAGATTAACTTGACTGATCGATCGAAATGGAAGTTTTCAAAGATACAGGATATTACCTGGAAGCTGAATGATTTGACTCCAATTTACCCGGGAGATCCGCCTCTAAGGATTGAACCGGTTATGAATCATATTAAACCATACATCAAAATAAGTAAAATCACCATGGGAAGTCACACCGGTACTCATATAGATGCTCCATACCACATGATTGAAAATGGATTCAAACTCGATGAGATTCCCATGTCAAATCTTGTTGGGCCAGTTAAGGTTGTCCAAATCCAAGGAAAAAATGTGGAGCCTGAAGATGTTCCCCACGAGGGTTATGAAAGAGTCTTGTTTAAAACGACAACAGAAAACTATACCGGAGCTTTTCGGGAAAACTTTTCTTTTATATCAAAGGAGGCTGCAAAGGTTATTTTGGATAGCGACATAAAACTAATCGGAATTGATTATCTGTCCATTGATGAATATAATTTCATGGAGCCAGATGCACACTGGACACTTCTTGGCCAAGGAATAACAGTAATAGAAGCTCTTGACCTCAGAAAAGTTGAACCGGGGGAATATATGATGGTGGCACTTCCGTTGAATATATCTGCCGATGCTGCACCTTGTAGAGTTATTTTGCTCTCATAATTATTAATAAGTTTAATTGGAGAAAGATAATAATTAAACCGCATTCACTTTATTGCAGCAGAGGAACGTTTGGCAAAAACTTAAGAAAAGAATCATTATTCCTAATCTAAAGGTGCACAACTTAATGGAAAAAAATCAATCAGAAAGAGGGGAAATTCGCATAGTGAAAGGAGATACAACAATAGCAAAGATAGGTAGTTCCCCAATCATTATTGGAAGGGAGCAGCTTGAACCAATAATGACTGAAAAGCTTAAGGCGGCTTCCATATCGCGGGAACACATAAGAATCACACCAAGAGATGGTCGCCTATACATAGAAGATTTTAAACCAAGCAAAAACGGCACTTGGTTAATTAGGGACGGTCAGGCAATAGAAATAACAGGGAAAAAAGAGGAGACAGAGCTTCTTTTGTCTGATGAAATAATACTAGCCAAAGCAGTTACATTGAAATTGAGGACGGATTAATTCTTCCAAACAATTTAATAATATATCTCAAATAAACTTAGGATGAGTACATCCGCTTCTGGTTCTGGAATTCTCGGAGCATTATTGAAGCTTCTCGATTTTCAGCACAGCTTTCTTGGTTACTCAAGGAGCACGGTGCTCATCATACTGCTTCTAATTGGCATTGCCCTTGTCTATAGGGGTAGCGAGAGCTGGATGCTCATATTTGGAGCACTAGGAGCTTATATCGGTTTCATCATTGCGCTCTATGTAGCCTCCCTTTTCAGTATTACCAACTCCCCGGTTTATCTTATCCTTGCTATTGGAGCGGTAATGGGAGCAATTCTCATGCTGTTCTTTGTCAGGATTTTGATCTCTGCTTCTCTGGCATTCGCAGGTTTCATAGCTCTTTACATTATTTTGGGAATAAACCTAATTCTGGCAGGTCTATTGGCGATTGCAATATTTGGCATCGCTTATTTCTTTAACAAAAGGCTCATTATCTATATTGCAGCAATACTTGGGGCAATCGCCATCTGGTTTGCATTATACAATCTTGGTTTATCTTCCGTAATTGCCCAGCTACTGGCGATACTTGCCTTTATATCTGGAATCTATGTTCAACTAAGGGAAAAAGACAAAGGTTCTAATAATTACTACTACAGGGATCCACCTTATCCACCATATTATTGGGAATGAAGGGGATTTTTATTAATGGAATATGAGATTTTCCAGAGCTGTTACAAACTCAGTGGAATCTGCAATTACTCCATAATCTGCAGATCCAAATACTGGAGCATTTGGGTCTTTGTTCACAGCGAGGATTTTCTTAGCATACCTTAATCCCACAAGATGATTGTCATGACCCGAAATCCCTACTGCTACATATAGATCTGGTGAAATGGCGATACCGGTCAAACCCACCTGTTGTTGCCTAGGTATAAGCTTCATGTCAACGACAGGTCTTGTTGCAGCAACTCCTGCATTAAGGAGTTTGCATATATTAACCACTTTCCCAATCAATTCTCTGGATCTTGCCCCCATGCCTATTCCCATAACAAGTCTGCTACCCGAAAGTGGCTTGAATTCATCTGAAACAGGTGTAAAACTTAATTCTTTAACGTATGATTTAACTGAAGGCTCTATTTCAACTGTTTTGAAAGAGTTGTCACTAATGCCTCTCAAAAGAATCCCAGGTCTGACTGTTGCCATTTCAGGTTTGGTTTTTGAGATTATCCTCGCAACTATACCTCCACCAAAAGCAGGTTTATATTGTATTAGCTTTCCACCTTCATAGGATATTTTTATGCAGTCGGCCGTTAACCCAAGATTCATAGCAGCGCTGATTGTTGCAGAGACTTCCCTGCCGTTTACTGTGGAAGGAAAAATAACAAACTCGGGCTTAATCCTCTCAATAAGTGATATGACTTCCTCACTGATTTCATCGTTTCTCTTGCTTTTGATGTAATAATAATTATGGCATGATATACCCTTCAAGTAATCTGGATTTATATTTCCGGCTATTGACACATTAAAGCCCTCTCTTTTGGCTATACGGCTAAGCTCTGAGGCTATTTCAATTGATACCTCGGGTGAATCTAAAGCGATACCCAGAACGTTTTTTCCTATTTTTTGTTCCCCCAAAGTTAACTTTTCAAAAGATGTCTGTTCTTCTGATGCTATTTTCGCAGATTCCTGAATTATTTTTATTGCCTCATCAATATTAATAAATTTAACGTGTCTGGAACTCTGAACACTTTCTGTTCCTGATACAATTGTTAATGAATCAGATTGACCATTTATGTTTATTCCCAGCCCTTTGGCATCCATAGTGGTGATTTTTTCCCGCATATCTGGGGTTCCATCAGGTATCTTTCTGGCCTTGTTTATCTTTTCAGAAACAGAAATAACTATTGGCGTTGAAACTTCTATTTTTTCTATTCCCACTTCAGTCTCCCTTTCAAGAATCAATTTTCCTGATTCTGGGAATTCGATGGACGAAACGGAGGTCGCCAGTGAATACTTTGAAAACCGTGATATTTGTGGTGGGACCTGAGAGGTCTCACCATCCAGAGAGTATTTTCCACACAACACAATATCAGGTTTCTCGATCTCAATCAATCTTGAAAGAATCTTTGATGTAGCCCAGGTATCAGCACCTCCAAATTGTCTATCTGTAATAAGAATGCCTCTATCAACGCCCATCTTCATGGATTCATTTAGGATATCAGACGCCTGAGGAGGTCCCATTGTTGCAACGACGACCTCTGCCCCTATCTTTTCTCTTATTCGGATTGATTCCTCCACTGCTTTCTTGTCGAACGAATTTATGGAAAGGGGAACACCATCCCGTATGATCCTACCAGTCGATGCATCGAATGAGATCTTATTTACATCAGGCACCTGTTTTGCAAGCACTAATATTTTCATTTATGCTTCTACCAAAATATCTCCGTTTTCAACCTTCGTTTTATAAGACTTCAAGGGCTCTATATCCCCAGATCCTTCTGGAGGACTTATTACTTCTCCACTTTTAGGATTGAAGGTTGCAAAATGGTTAGGACAGATTAAAGTTCCCTCATCAATAAAACCTTCAGCCAGATCATAATCCTCGTGCGTGCACAGATGGGAAGTCGCGTAATAATTTCCCTTAACATTCATTATTATGATCTCCATGCTGCCCACTTTAACCTTTGCAATATCTCCCTCTTTCAAGCTGCTTGTTTTTCCAACTTTATACCAATTCATCCATTCAAATTTAGAACTGTTATAAATTGTTATCGTTGCTCTAGAGTTATAAGAGAAAACAAAGATTAATGACCAGCTCAAAATTTAAAATTTAACTGAGAGAAGAGAAAAAAGTGAAAAATCTATTCAGCAGTAAAGATTCTTATGTCTTAATGAAAGGTTCAGTAATGATAGATAAATAATTCACGAAACAGTTAATAAACCAGTTGAAATATTGTAAGGTGAAGGGGCTCTATTCAGAATCATCTCCAAAAACAAAACTGCTTTTAACTGTAAAGAGGAATGGAGAACCATCACTTAGTGAGCTCAGCCAAATTCTTGGAATATCAAAGGCCGCCGTTTTAAAGCACATATCAGAACTGGAAAGAGAGGGCATGCTGGAAAGAACTTATGTTCCTTCAGGGAAAGGAAGGCCTGTTTGCAAGGTATTTATAACGGAGAAGGGTCATAATGTCTTACCCAAGTCTTATTCATCTCTTGCGCTTGAAGCCCTCGAATATGTGGAGAAAAATCTCGGCTTAGAAGGAGTTTCAGAAGTTCTGCATTTGAGGTCCGCAAAAATTCTAGAAGAATACAGGAAAACCATAGAACCTATGGATGAAAGTCTTCTGGTGGATAACCTAAGGACTTTAAGGAATTCTGATGGTTACATGGCAGAAATAAAAAAATTATCAGAAAGAACATTTGAATTATGTGAATACAACTGTCCTATTCTACAAATTTCCGAAAAATATTCAGAGGCCTGCAATTCAGAAAGAGAACTTTTTCAGGATTTACTAGGGGCAGAAATAGAATCAACACACAGAATTATATCAGGTGCCAAAACATGCAGATTCGTAATTAAATTTCAGGAGAAGTATTAGGAAACATCGTGATCTAAAAATATTGAAATTAATTTAAAACTGACATCTAAATTATGGCTACCGAATCTCCAAATTCATGGCCATCGAGTCCAAATGTTGAAACTATTCTGTTTAATGGCATTGATATTTGATCTCCCACGAAAGCCGAAAGGAGATCATGATGTGAACTATCTGTATCATGAACTCCAGTAATTATCCCGGAAAGTGGGAAAACATCAGTATCCGGACCTATTTTTAACCGTGTGACACCGCTGGAACTTCTAAGTTTACCTCCACTGACCGCTGAAATAATTGCTCTTGCCACAGTAGTACCGACTGCAATAACCCGGTTTCCAGAAGCAACAGCATTTTCTATGTTCTCAATCGTATCACCGCCAACATCATAAATTTCTGGAAGAAGGACATCTGATTTCTCAAATTCCGCTCTTTCCAGTGATGCCAGGTTGCAGTGCAGGGTAATTGTTGATATGCGAACACCTTCTTTCACTGTTTTGTTTATAATTTCAGTACTGAATGGTCTTGAAGCTGAAGGATATTCCGAAGATCCCAACTTTGTCTGAAAAATGTTCTTGTAATAAGAATAATCAAAGGCTTTGGTTATTCCTTCATAAAATATTGGGCTCCCGTTCCTAAGGAGGAATTTCTGCATATCATCAATAAGATTGGGAAAAGTCATTTCCACATACCTGGGAAACTCTCTATTCCGTTCAACAACATTAGCAATTATTTCAGTGTTTAATATTGAAAATTCCCCCTTATTCCAAGGGGCACCAAATTCAGATCTTGGTCTTATTTCTGCAAGATATTTACCATGATCAATTGGCTGTCCAACATGAATTCTGCATATTTTGCCACTGGAACTTTCTCTAGCCCAGAGAGCAGATGGGAGCATCAAACTGTCATTAAATAAGAGTAGATCTCCAGGGTCAAGTATTTCACTGAGATAAGTGAAGTCTGGAAACAGAGAAACCTCTCCAGCTTTTAACCTTGCAACTGCCAGTTTAACAGAACTTCTATTCTTTCCCAGAATCTCTCTGGGAACATTCTCTGTTCTCTCTGTATTTAGGTAAAGTGAATCGTGATACAAAATTATCACCTCTCCACGACACTCAAGAGTTCTCTGGCGGAGTCCAATGGGTTTTTTAGATTTTCTGGATCATCATCGGGAAGTGCTAATCTATGCATTTCGGTATTCATATCACCAGGATCAAAAGAAACAAATCTATTTCCTATTTTCCCACCTTCAACTTGCATTATTCTGAATAGAAAATCTATTGCTGCTTTGGAAGACCCATATGGACCCCACCCAGGATATGGCGTTGAGGCAGCGTCAGAGGTGATATGCACAAACATGGTATTACTTACAGGCTGGCGCTTCAATATCTTCAATACGAGTGAAATATTCCCGAAAAAATTGGTTTCAAAGACCGATCTGAAGTCATTCAGTTCCAGATCAGTAGAATTAACTAGGGGTGTTTTTCCAAGCTCACCTGCATTAAGAATAACTGCATCAAACCTTTTGAATTTCTTCAGAAAGGTTTCAAGGACATTATCCAGGTGGTTTGAAATTCGCAAATCACAAACTTCTGCCAGAAGATTTTTATTTTTATTCATCAGCTTGATTTCTGATATGAGGTCAAATCGTCTTCCAAAAGTTGCCACACTCCATCCTGCATCAAGAAAAACATCGACGCAGGCTCTGCCTAATCCTGAAGTTCCTCCAGTTATCAATACCGTTTTATTCTTTACCGTTTCTTTTCTCTCAACATAATTCTCCATGGGAATTCATGCTGATACATTAAATAAACAAAACGGTTAACAAAATAAATTAAAAAGGGTTTTGTCTGAACAGATCATGACCCATAATATGGATCCATACGAAAAATCCTGTATTATCAAAGCCGGAAAAATTGGTAAAGCAGCACTTGAATTCGCCCAGACTCTAATAGAGCCTGGATCACTTCTTCTTGAAGTTGCAGAAAAAACAGAAAATTTCATCAGAGAGGAAGGGGCACAACCATCCTTTCCGCTTAATCTCTCCATAAACCATGAGGCAGCACATTACACACCATCACCTAATGATGGGAAGAGATTCAAAACAGGTGATCTGGTAAAGGTGGATATTGGTGCACAGGTAGACGGATTTATCTCAGATAATGCAGCAACTGTTGAGGTTGGAGGAACAGGAAATTATTCAAATCTCATTGATGCTTCAAGAGAAGCTCTAGATGCTGCATTGAAAGTATTGCGCCCAAACATTCCAATAGGAAGAATAGGTAAAGCAATTGGTGAAAAGATTAACTCTATGGGATTTAAGCCGGTGAAGAATCTTGGGGGTCATGGAATAAACCGTTTTGACCTTCATTCAAGAATTTTCATTCCAAATTATGATGATGGAAACGGAGCAACCATAACCCCGGGTACGGTAATCGCAATAGAGCCTTTCTCGTCCACGGGGATAGGGATGATCCACAATGGCCCTGGTGGGAATATTTATATTATGAGCGGTACAAAGCAGGATAAGAAGGACCCAGTATACGGAGCATTCAATATGCTTCCCTTTGCAGAGAGATGGATTACCAATTTAATCCCTGATCATACTGCATATCTTAAGAAGATGATGGGGAAGAAACAGATATCACAGTTTCCCGTACTTAAGGAGCATAGTGGGGCTATGATATCTCAGGCGGAACATACCATACTTGTCCTAGCCGACGAAATAATTGTTACAACAAAGTGAATATTGTAAGACTTAAATCAAATCCGGGTCGCACACAATTCATAGTTAAGGAAATCAGTAAACTAAAAGAAAAGGTTAAAGATTAAGCCTAAACATTTACATCGTTGCCGAGAATAACAATACATGACTCATATAATTAAAGAAGAGCGAGATCTCAAATTTATTTACACAAAGATCAAGGATGGTTCTTCATTTGCTGTCTCTGGCTTTAACCTATCAACTTCTCCAGAATATCTGCTTCTAAAACTATTTGAAACCTATGAGGAAACCGGCCATCCAAAAGATCTATTCCTCATTTCAGACAGCTCTCCCGGTTCACCAGGGAGAGGACTTGACATAATAGCAAAGAGCATGTATGACACAGGAGACTTTGGATTTTTATCAGGAATATTGTCACCTTTCCTTGCTTTTACTCCGTGGATGGAGAAGATTGTGAGGGAAAACAAAATAGAGGGGTATACTGCAAGCATTGGAACAGTAGCCCACTGGCTCAGGGAGATCTCAGCATCGAGACCTGGACTTATTACAAGGGTAGGGCTTGGAACTTTTCTGGATCCGAGAGAATCCGGATCGAACCTTAACGATCTGGCAAATAAAAAGAGGAGAGTTAGCCAGGAAATCATAACAATAGATGGTCAGGAATTCATTTTCTTCAAAGGACCTCAGCCTGATTTCGCGCTCATTAGAGGGACAACTGCTGATGAAATAGGGAATATGAGCATGGAGAAGGAAGGGATCTATGGGAGCATATTTCCAATGGCACAGGCTGCTAAAGCCCTCCCAAATAGAGGGATCGTATTTTCACAGGTGGAAAGGATAGCAAAGTTTGGGACGATGAATCCCAAGGCTGTACACGTACCCGGACCACTCATCGACTATGTTGTAGTTTCTCCAGAAATGTATTCGTGGCAGGGAGGAAACCTTGAGTTTAATCCAGGTATCTCCGGAACCATAATCCCTCCAGATCCACCGAAAAGAGAACCATCAGGAGATTTAACATTCAGGGATGTGATTATACGAAGAACTGCGCAGGAAGTTGCGGGCGTAATCTCTGAAAAAAAGGGACCTATTATAGTAAATTTTGGAGTAGGTATGCCCGCAGAAGTCCCAATGGTGTTAAATGATGAGGGGTTGAAGGACTATGTATATTCAACCGTGGAGGCTGGACCATGGGGAGGGGTACCACTGCAGGGCTCAGATTTTGGGCTTTCAATGGGGCCCTTTGCAATAATTCCTCTTCCCGATCAGTTCACTCTCTATGAGGGGGGAATGATTGATCTGGCGGTTCTTGGTTTCATGGAAGTGGATCCATATGGGAATGTCAATCCATCATCACTCCCAAATAAAATAACCGGCCCAGGAGGCTTTCCCGTCATAGTGTCAGGCTCTCCAAGAATCATTTTCTCAGGGGCTTTCACCTCAGGAAAACCTGACATAAAAGTTACCATGGATGGATTAAAAATAGTTAGGGACGGTGGAAAGAAGTTCGTAAAGGATCCATACAAGATACTATTCTCCACAAAACAAATGAATGGAAGAAAGAAAGAAGTTACATACATCACAGAGAGGGCAGTATTCAAGCTTATCTCAGGAAACCTTACACTAGTTGAGGTTGCCCCCGGGGTCGATATTGAAAAAGATATAATGAATATGATGGAATTTAGACCAAATGTCTCTAAGGCTATAAATGAAATGGATAGAGCAATATTCCTTAACTGGAGATTAGGACTCTCCAAAAAGGGACCCAGACATCAGCAAAAAATCTAGTTCCATGTAAAAGCAATTAAATAATTTGCCCTAACATTAAGAAAAATAATCCGCTTAAATAAACAAAATTTTCTCTCTTCATAAATAGGTCACCTAAGCAATTTTATAGCTGAAAAATCAATTGTTTAATTATTGGCTCCGGTTATTTTTGTATATAGAATAATTACTGTATATATAGCAATATACTAATCTATATACTATATCGGTAAACCTTATTATACTACTATACTTGGAAGGAATGTATGAGTAAAGATACAAAAGAAGACTTAATAAAGTCTATAAACGAAACGGAAACAAGCGGTTTTCACTACAAAACTTGGTTGATTTCGGGTCTCGGTTTCTTCACCGACGCATATGACCTGTTCATAATTGGAGTAGTAACGAGCTTACTTGTTTTGGCTGGCTGGGGCAAATTCAGCACATTGGAGACTTCTCTGCTAGATTCCACAGCTCTTCTATCAGCGGTAATTGGTGCCCTGATATTTGGAAGACTGCTTGATAAGATGGGCAGAAAGGCAATTTATGGGCTTGAACTTATAATTCTGGTAATAGGCGCATTGGGAAGTGCATTCCTTACACCTGTCAACGGAGTCTATATATTGATAGCGTGGAGATTCATTCTGGGAATAGGGATAGGAGGAGATTATGCAACAAGCTCAACAATAATGGCAGAATACTCAAATACAGGGAGCAGAGGAAAACTTGTTGGTATGGTTTTTTCTATGCAGTCCCTTGGATTATTGGCCGGCCCTCTTATATCGCTTGGGTTGATCTTTTCCGGAATCCCACTGGATATTATCTGGAAACTTCTTCTAGCATTCGGTGCAATTCCAGCTTTGGCAGTAGTCTATTACAGAAGAAAGATGCCTGAGACCCCAAGATATCTTCTTAGAGTTAAGGGTGATGCAAAGGCTGCCTCAGATAACTGGCAAAAATATACGGGTATATCTACAATGGCTGATGCGAGCACAGAAACAGTTAGAGAATCCTGGGTAAGCATCATAAAACAGAAAAGATTTCTTTTGACTCTCCTTGGAACAGCTGGATCATGGTTCCTGATGGACTGGGCTTTGTATGGTAATTCAATCATGTCAAACTCAATGTTATCCGTTCTGGTGCCTTCCACTGTAACAGGATTAAGTAAACTCATTACTACTACAGAATATTCCGCTCTGGTATTTGGGGTCGCAGCTCTTCCAGGTTATTGGTTAGCAACATTTACCATTGACAGGATAGGAAGAAAACCAATTCAGATGATAGGGTTTACTGCCATGGCGGTTAGTTTTGGGATTCTAGGCATATTCCATCAACTTCTCTCAGCAACATATGTGAGTGAGTTCTTGGTTGTTTACGGGTTGAGTTACTTCTTCATTGAGTTTGGACCAAACGTTACTACCTTCATATATCCTCCTGAAGTCTTCCCTACGAAAGTCAGAGGGTTGGGTTCTGGTGCTTCGGCTGCCGGGGGTAAAACAGGGGCTTTCTTAGGAACCTTCCTAAATGTAATCATCGTTGCATCTTCCATTGGGGAATCAGGGCTATTTTTGATTCTGGCATTCCTTTCAGTGATGGGTCTGATATTTACAGTAGTACTCCTGCCTGAACCAAAGAGGCTGGATCTGGACGAGATATCAGGTGAAAATAAACTTCTTGAAGGAGAAGCATCGAGCAGGGGAGTAAAGACAAATTAAGAAAAACATTATTTTTATATTTTTAAATTATAAATTTTATTTCAACCAAATCAATTTTTTTAAAACTTCTTACCTTTAACGATTCTTTTTTTATGCCTGATTAGCTTCAGAACAAAAATGGATGACTGGTCTATCACAGTGGTGCAGAACTAGTTAACCTTGATCCGCGAAAATCTGGGTGTTCGATAGAATATTATTTTATCGTGTTCTTTCTCTCCAATTAATCATGTTTATAGCGATAGAAGGAATAGATGGTTCTGGAAAGAGCACTTTGGCCGGCTCACTTGAGAAAGTCCTATCTTCTTACAACTACAGGGTCTTTAGCACATATGAGCCAACTGATAAATTTAAGGAAAATCAGGAATTCCTGGAGAAGGCAGGTCGGGAAGAGCCTCTTTTGTTGTTATCTCTATTCCTTAAAGACAGAATTGACCATTCGAAGGAAATAGAGGCAAAACTGGAAGCTGGAAACATTGTCATATGCGATCGCTATTCACTTTCAACATTTGCATATCAATCATCCATGCACAAGAACAATTTTAAAGATGAAATATCATGGATCAAATGGATGGAAAACGCTCTGGGGATAGTTCATCTTGTACCTGAATTAACAATATATCTTGATCTTGACCCAAAGGAATTTCTGGCCAGAAAGAAGGAAAATCGCCAATACGAAATGTTTGAGAATGAAGAATATCTTCGTTCTGTTCATGATGCATACAGAAAAGCCATAGACCATAATATTTTATCAAAAAGTTTCCATATTTGCGATGCTAGATTGCCAAGAAACCAAGTTCTTGAATGTGCATTGGAAGGGATAAGACGCAAAACTAACCTATTGCAGTAATTATTGAAGGGTTTAATTTGTCCGCAGTCATATTCTAAATTATATTCATTAGAGGAGTGGGTCCAGAGAAAACTGTGGGCGGACCAAATTGACCAGTTTCGTAAAACCAAAAAATTTATTCATTTAGGGCAGGTTATAATTATTTTCTAGAAAGGGTTATTCATCTGCAAGAAATTCAATTCTATGGCAGATCAGAAAGGGGGAATTAACACAAGGGCGGTTTCAGCAGGGGAACTTAAAATAAAGGAATTTGGGAACGTTGTTACCCCAATTTTTCAAAATGCCACTTTTATATACCCGAATTATGAAAGTGGAGCCATAAGTGATCCATCCACGGGCAAACCCTACATCTATACAAGATGGGGAAATCCTACTGTCAACTCTCTGGAGCAGAAATACGCAGCCATTGAAGATTCAAAATTTGGCATATCATTTTCATCTGGTATGTCTGCCATATCATGTCTGGCGATGTCAATACTGAAGAGGGGAATGAAGCTGCTTTCAGCTTCTGAGCTCTATGGACAGACATATTCTTACTTTCTCAATAAGCTGAGAGAAAATGGAATCGAAGTGACATTTATGGATACTAATGATCTCAATGAAGGTTCTTTTAAAGCTTCTGAATACGACATGATTTATGCTGAATCTATTACAAATCCAACTGATATGGTCACGGATATTGGACTCATAGGAGAGTTATGTAATGGTACTGAGACTAAATTGGCAATTGATGCAACCTTTGCATCTCCAGTAAATCAAAACCCACTTGAACTGGGGGCGAATTACGTTGTTCACAGCGGGACTAAATACCTTTCCGGGCATTCGGACGCTATATGCGGGTTTCTGGGAACAGATGAAGATCCAAGTGCAATATATGATATGAGGAAGAATCTTGGACCGGTGCTTGATCCAACACAGGCATACAGCATAGCCAGAGGGATGAAGACTATCGGCCTGAGGGTTGGAAGACAAAATGAAAACGCAATGAAAATTTCAAAATTTCTCATGGAAAATGACAAGGTTGAGAGTGTTTTTTATCCCGGACTTGAGTCTAGTCCTTACCATAAAATTGCGAAGAAAAATCTGAGGGGCTATGGGGGAATGCTATCCTTTGAGATTAAAGGAGGCGTCGATCAGGCAAGAAAGTTTCTGGGAAAGCTGAAATATATATCTCCTGCTCCAAGTCTAGGTGGAGTAGAGTCACTTGCAACTCTTCCAATAGATACCTCCCATTCTTCCATGTCAAAGGCCCAAAGGGAAAAAATTGGAATTAAAGACGGACTCGTAAGGTTTTCATGTGGAATAGAAGATGCAGAAGATCTCATAGAGGATATGAAAAACGCCCTTGATTTTCTATGATAAAAAATAAATCGATCATAAAAAAGATGCAGGGGACGGGATTTGAACCCGCGTATCCCTACGGAACCAGACCCTCAATCTGGCGCCTTTGACCAATCTCGACAACCCCTGCTTGTAAGGTCGTCATTGCCCATTACATAATTAATTTTCTCACATGATGATTAAGTCTCAATAATTGGAAACCTTACTTTTGAAGTACCTATTTTATGAGGAATTATGGAATATTGAGATTTCTGCAGATTTAACATACATAGCATTCATGAGCATAGATCTGAAAATGGTAATTGAATCGTTTCAGTGAAGGTAAACAAAGGTTAATGAGAATCATAAAGCGACTCATGAGAAAGTCAGATTGCCTTTACAATATGCCAAAATATACTATGAATAGAAGAGCGCCAATAAAAATAATTATGACCATGAGCAGGGCAACTTTTGTTTTTCCTATAAGAAATGAAACAAATGTGCCAAAAAATCCAACTATAATAAACGGTCCACCTATTGCGGAAGCTATGGTCTTTGGAATACCGAGATTAGATGAATTTACGAAACTTGCATAAATTATAAAAGTAACAAGTGCTGACATGATCGTTAAAGATATGAGGAAAAACACACTACCAAGAAAACTTTCTTTCTCGGCATCATCAATCTCAAGTTTAGGGTTAAACTCTTCATCCCCTTCTTTCTTTAACCTTAACTCCTCTATTGAACGCCATGGGATAAAATATTTTTCATCTCCCTTTTTTAGAAGTATTCCGTTATCGCTAAAGCTGTCTAGGATCCCTATCTTAATGATTCCAAGACTGTTCAATTCAACAGTTATTTCTTTATCAACTAATTCTTCTAGTGTCAATGCCTTAAATAGATATATTTAAAGAGTTAATTTATTTTACTGAGTAAATTTATAGCTATTTTTCTTATCTCAACGAAAAAGTCACTATAGTACGCATCTTCAAACCTGTTAAAATCTATCTTTGCAATTGGAAAATTTTCTAAAACTTCCTTTTCCAGCATATCAAGAAACTTATCAACATATTTGGGCTTTAAAAAAACTCCTGACTCCAGAAATCTATTATCCCTAGCCAAAGAATAGCTGAGAATATGCCGCAATGGATCCTTTTTAAAAAAGTTTTGAGATTGGGAGAGAAGGATTCTGGATAAACCCTCCTCTCTAATTTCATCGTCTCCCATATCAGAGATCGCACTTTCCGTCAGGACATGCCGGGTCAAACGTTGCTTCCAGTTTTATGAATTCTTCAGGCAGTGTATCCTCAGAGGGCAACGATTCAAGGGGAATTGGTATTTTTTCTTCTTTTGCAGGCTCTTCAGAACCAACATAGAGAACCTGTTCGCTTTTGCTGTGATCCCTGTAAACCGTAATTCCCTTGCAATGCAGGTCTTTCGCCATACGGTATGCCTTTGCAATATCTTCCTGGGTTGCGGAAGAAGGAAGATTGATAGTCTTTGAGACACCGGAATCACAGAATCTCTGGAAGGTTGCCTGCATAAGAACATGCCATTCCGGGTCTATTTCCTGTGCTGTTACAAATATCTTCTTTATTTCTTCCGGAAGATTAGTTCCTTTAAGATTTCCAGTCCTTGCAACCTGCTCCATCAACTCCTTTGAATAAAGGTCATAATCATGAAGGGTTTCTTCGAAGAGAGGGTTCATTTCTATGAGCTGCTGACCATTAAGAACATGGCGCATGAATGCTATGGCAAATATAGGTTCTATGGAGGATGAACAGTTCGCTATTATTGAAATCGTTCCAGTTGGGGCTATTGTGGTTGTTGTTGAATTCCTCATCTTTCTTCCAATGCTTTCCCAATAGGATCCAGTCCATCCAGGGAAGACCCCTCTTTCATTGGCCAATCTTTCCGATTCGTCATGGGATTCATTTTGAAGGAATTCCATCACTCTCTCTCCAGTATCAAGTGCTTCTCCACTGTTGTACGCTATCTTCAATTTTATTAGCATATCTGCGAAGCCCATATAACCCAATCCGATTTTCCTTGTTTTTCGTGTCATGATCTCGATCTTATCCACAGGAAAATTGTTTGCATCCACAACATTATCAAGAAATCTCACTGAGAGCTTGATAACCCTACTAAGTTTCTCAAAATTTATTTTACCGTTTTCCACAAACTTTGCGAGATTTATTGACCCAAGATTGCAAGATTCATAGGGCATCAGAGGTTGTTCACCGCAAGGGTTTGTAGCTTCAATGTCGCCAAGGTGTTTAACCGTATTTTTTTTGTTAATCTCATCCAAAAAGATTAAACCTGGATCTGCTGTTTTCCACGCCTGAGCCACGATGGCATCCCAAAGTGCAGATGCCTTCATTCTCCTAACTACTCTTCCACCGTGAGGGTTCTTCAATTCGATATAGTCGTCCTTATCAAGTTTTTCAAAGAAAACATCATCTAAACCAACTGAAATATTGAAGTTTCTTAACTGGGAATTTTCGGAATCTTTGCTCATTACAAATTCCATTATATCTGGGTGATCATATCGCAATATTCCCATATTTGCTCCTCTTCTCTTCCCTCCCTGCTTTATGACCTCTGTGGTTGTATCAAAAATTTTCATAAACGAAACTGGACCTGAGGCAACTCCCTTCGTTGATCCGACTATATCATCCTTACATCTCAATCTAGAGAATGCAAAGCCCGTACCACCACCAGATTTGTGTATTTCTGCAGTGTGTTTTACCGCTTCAAAAATTTCCGGAATACTGTCACCAACGGGCAATACGAAGCAAGCAGAAAGTTGACCCAGTGGTGCACCTGCATTCATAAGAGTTGGGGAATTAGGTACATATTCCAAACTTGTCATCATTTCCTCAAATTCATCAATGGTCTTAGGAGCTATTGTTCCCTTTGTATACAAGAAATCCAGGAAATCTTCGAATGTTCCTTTTATTCCCTTCTCCACAGAGAG
>JAKAYH010000219.1 GCA_021826835.1 Thermoplasmata archaeon
CCCAAGATGGCTGGTCCCAAAGCGATTCGGAGTTGGCTATACACTCAATTTCGGTCACCCGGGGACTATAGCTCTCATAACCTTGCCATTCGTGATCATCCTGATCGCAATCTTTCTTCACTGACGACAGGTCGACCCTGAATCCAACTACGGATGGTGTTAAAAAAAAATCATTTACACGATTCAACGCACCAAGGAGGGGTGGGGAAGTGGAGAGTCCCGTTTTCTTACTACATCGCAACAAGAGTCCTACAAAGTGGCTCTAGAACTTTTCTATCGATGAGAGAATACGAATATCTCCATCCACTCTGTAAAATGATCCCTTAGGCCTGCAAGAATATCAGTGGAAATGTTGTGTAACATGAAGGAAGAACCGTATTCCTTCACCGATACCCGGTCGTATCTATTCATCATCCGTTTCGTCTTTGGTTCAATAAGACCCTCGGGTGTTATGCGCCCCTGAAACTCATCCGTCCTGAGCTGGGATCTTTTCTTAGTGCTGTTCCAGTGGCTTGACACCCTGTACAGATAGGACCTGTCCTCACGCTTTGCCACAAGCGTACCCTTTGTCCTGTATCTCAAGACCCGGTCCGGATACTGATTCCTTTTAATGTGGTTAGCCATATTATGCACATACTTAATACTAAACTATAAGAATATTTCTGTGGGAACCGTAAACACAAAAATTTACGAAAATATATTATGAAAAAGCACAAAAGTTAGAGATTAAAGTAGAATGCGAATATTTATTTAGGTTCATATAAATATAACACCACTAAATGCCATTTATTAGCCCCGGTAAGAGAAGAGAATCCACTAACTGGACTGCGAAGCAATATACTGAAGCAATTAGAAAATACCTAGAGGCTAAAGGCTACGCAATGTTTCACGATGCTGCAATTGAAGGGACTTTTGCAGATATGGTTTTCTATCCAACTACTTCAACAAAAGTGAAATCTATAATCTGGGTTGAGGCAAAATACAGTGAAAAGAGTATAGAGGATAAAGATCTTAGAATTGAGATCATCAAATACCTCGAAGAATGGCTTAAGTTAACCCCAGAGAAAAGGTATACATTCTATCTATTCGTTAAGAGAGCGAAATCCCCGAAGAAGTGGGAAAAACTCATTAAATTTAGTGATAAAGATTTCATAAAGGAGTGGTTAGTTAAATCGATTGAAGAAGATCAGAACGAGTATGTTGCTGAGGCATTAACGACCAGATTCGATGAAATAGGTGAATTTTTTATCACCTCCTATGTCGTAGACATCGATATTCCTGCGTTAACTTCAATAACAAAGGACTTAGAAGGCGAATCAGTGTTCTCATCTAGAAGAGCAGCAGAAAAAGACCTAAAATCAATGGAAGCTCGAATTAACGTAGGGATGAAGAGAGACAAATTATATGCAAACATGTTGAAGTTATATATACCCGAAAGTTACGCAATAATAGAGTATGATAATATTCTGAATGCTCATTTGGATCAAAATAGATACGATTTACCACCATTTGCAAATCTTTCGAGTGATGAGTTAGTAACTATTAATGATGTCAAGATTTTAAAAAGGTTTGAAGTCTTGAAAGGGACTTACAAAATTGTCTCATTGGGTGAAATCGAAAAGGAACATCCAATTCCTCTTGCTTTCCTTCAAAATCAAGTGATAGGGAGATTCTTCATGTGGAAAGGAGCACAGCCAGTCGAAGATAAAAAACTATATTTTTTTCCGTTGGACGATAAAAATTCTCCAATAAAAATAGTTGGAATCAATAAAAAACCTGTTCAAGTTTCAAAGCCACTGTTTCAAAAAAAAGAGCCTCTGGACGAACAATCCCCTTTCCTAATGGACATATTTGAAACCGAAGAAAGGAAGTTTAATTTCGGTTTTCACAAGGCTTTCAGGGTAAAAACAATGAAGATCTGGGATGACTACTATGTTTCCTTGACAATTAAGAAACTCTATACTAAAGATGGAAAGAACCCAGTTGACGGTAACAAAGCTAGAAGGATTGACAAGCACTTCCGAAATACAATGTACAATACTAGTGATTCCTACAAGAGCGTGGCATTATCACTCTTGAATCAACTAAAAAACTCAAAAGATAGAGCTCAATTTGAAGATGGCATTCTTTCCAATTACAAGATTGGGGAGATCTTGGAGTTGCCTACACCATCTTCTCCAGTAACAATAGAACAAAACCAAAATGTGCTTGAGCTAGAATTTGACGAAACACCTGAGGATGATTTATGAAGGTCGACGTTTTGGATGAAGAACCCCTTATTTTCGGTTCTGGACGTGAGTGCATAGATCCAAAACTTGGAATTAATCTCTATGGACCTTCAAGTTGGGACGGGTCAACTGAAAAAGAAATAATAGCTGGTATCGTCGGGACAAATTCTTCTATTGGTCAATTCTTAATGATGCTTGAGAAATTAAGACAGAGAACTAACATCAGTGGTGATCCTAAACCTTGGAAACGGGAGTTTCCGGGGTTAGGGCCAAAATCACCGTTACATTTTGATATTGTGATTGGAAAAGATATGAGAGAGTTGATTTTAGAGGAAGAGGAGGAAAAAGCACTATCGGCAAGTTCAAGAAAACAAAGAATTCTCAACGCTTGTAAATTGTATGAAGAAAAATTTACAAACTTAATGTCGACAGTCCACCCAGCTCCAGAAATAGTTTACGTGCCTTTGTCTAGAAATCTTATTGAAAGAACAAAAGACCTTTACTTTGAAACAGACAGAATCAGTTATGAACGTAGGACTATGCAACCTAGAGTTTACAAGACACAGATTCCACTATTTGATTTCCATCATTTCTTGAAAGTTGTGGGATTTAAATGGAATATCACAACACAGATGGTCAGGCCTAGTACTTATGAAATGACAAGTTCAGGACAACAGGATTTGGCCACCTCCTTTTGGAATTTCTCCGTTGCTACCTATTACAAAGCTACTGGAACACCATGGAAATTAGCAAACTTGGACGAGGAAACTTGTTACGTTGGAATAGCATTTTATCAAGATCCAAGTGAAGAAGAATCAAACATGCGCACAAGTATGGCACACGTTTATCTCAAATCTGGAGAAAGTCAAATCATTAGAGGAATGGGATTCAGATGGGAAAGAAAAGAAGGAAGAGAGCCACATTTGGATTCGAATCAAGCTAAAGTAATACTGTCCAAAGTTATCGACTTGTTCGAATCCCAAAAACGACGAAAACCACTTAGAGTAGTAGTTCACAAGAGTTCAGACTACAGAGAAGAAGAAATAGAAGGATTTACAAGAGCTGCTGATTCAATAGAAAAATTAGACCTAATACACATATATAGTCGAAGCGATAAACGGTTTTTCTACAACGATAACCCTTATCCTCCTTTAAGAGGGACATTGATACAAGGCAAAAAGAGTCCAGCTTTCCTATATACAACAGGTTTCATTCGTGCTTTGGGAACATACCCAGGAAGCTCTGTCCCTTGGCCTTTAGAATTCGAGTGGGCAAAGAAATCTAGTCGTGTTGAAATCCTGGCTAAGGATATCCTAGCCCTCACCCGGTTAGATTGGAACAATAGTGATTACTGTAAATCCCAACCTGTTACAATATCTGTATCACATAAAGTTGGAGAAATATTGGCAGAGAGCAGTTCTAAGAAAATTGACCCCCCTGCATCGTATAGTTATTACATGTAGTCTAAAATTTACTTCTTCTCAAAGCATCTCTAAGAGTCAAGTTGACAAACCCACTAGCGTCGTCATCATCGATATTCCTTATTATTGTGTTGTAAACGTCTTGTTTAACAGATACCATTGGCATATTGGTTTCACCTCCAGTCAATATAATTCTCACTCCGGCGTTAAACGTTTGTAATCTGTTTGTCGATAGCTGAAATAGATAATAATCAGTGATATTCATGGCGTTGTATTCAAATATTACTAAAATATTAAATGACGTCAGAAAATGAGCAACTCGTTAAGGAAACGTCTAAAGAAGTTACCTACAGGGGCATTGCATTCATTCTTTTTCGTAGTGGTATTTGCATTCTTGTATTTTGTGTACATGATTGTGAGTCTATTAGTTCTGATCTACGATTACCCTTTTTACCAATGGATGGAGTCCGTGAGTACCTCAACCCTATTTGGAAGTCATATCGCGTTGAATTACATCGGATTCGTTACTCCCTTTGTAATCAGTCTGACACTATTGATTTTACTCTTTGTAACGGGTAAAGTCAATTTGAATCGAAAATACACTTCTCTGATGATTCTCTTACTTGTTCTTGACACGCTATTTTCCTTGTTTGTTTTTGAACCTAGAATAATAACTTCATCTGGTGGAGGACCGAATCTGCCTGCAATGGTAATTGTTATTTTGTATGTGGCGTACCTAGCATTTTCAGATTCAACTAGAGAAGGATTTTTTTTATCCTACACACTTGGTTATGTAATTGGAGCCATTAGTGATATAGAATCAATAACCCATGCTACTAGAAACACTACCTTCGGAGGAGGCGGCTTTATGGATGTAGACTTTGTCTTTCCATTAATTATATTCATCTCATATTGGATGGAACATTACTTCGCAATGAAACATCGATAAAATATTACAATTTATTATATTGAGCTCTTATATTAATGCGGTCGATATTATTCTTCACAAATTTACTAATACATTCAGATTTCAGACAAATCAGTCTCCATCTCAAATTCAAGAAATTGGTTAATTAAGGGTGATATCCAATATAGACGGATCCCTTTATAACCATCGCCGTTCATAGGATTTGTGATGAAGTAGGTTGGACTACCTATTGCAAAAATCCTTTTATCGAAGTATTTTCTGAAATATTTCACATTTTCGGTAGCATGCCTTTCTATCTGTTGTTCCAAATGTTTATCAAATTGACAGATCG